>JAEYZB010000095.1 GCA_023428205.1 Bacteroidota bacterium
ACTCTTTATTGATGCTTTCTAAGCTCACCAATGGCGTTACCGAACAACATAGAATTCCCGCAGTACGCATTGATGAGATTTTGTTTGATGTGGCAAAAGAGGCGATGCGCGTTCATCAGGACCACAAAATAATCATTGAGGTAGATGCTATCGAAAGTGAAGATTTGCTCTCTATTTCAGCCAATCCGGTGCTATTGAAGTTGTTATTTCGCAATTTTATGGACAACGCCTATAAATACTCCGAAAACAGACGTCTTGCTATTCACGTTGGCATGAAAGAAAATCGCCTCTCCATTCAGCTTGTAAATGACGGAAAGCCTATTCCTGAAAATGAGCAGGCCCAATTATTTGCGCCCCTTTTTAGAGCCTCTAATTCAGCTCTTTCTTCAGGCTTTGGTGTAGGGCTTTCTATCGCCAAAAAAATAGCGGACTATCACAACGCAACGATTTCTTACGCCATTTCTCCTGAAGGACTGAATGTGTTTGAAATACAATTCTCTGCAAGAAAGGAAAACAACTGACAAACAAGACCGAGGAACATAGCCGAATGGTAGCCGAAGCAACTAAAATGGTGGAAAAAAACGAGCAGGGATAAGAAAGAACTGAGGATTTATAGGTCATTCTCCCTCTCGGCTCGTTATCTTTCTTTATTTTGGCAAAATCACGACAAAAAGGGTGAAATTTGATTTGCTATTGTAACGTATTCTCTTAGTTTTGCGCCCACATTTTAAAAGCACTTAAAACAACAATAAAAATGGCTGAAGTAAAACCCGATGAAATTTCTGCGATTTTACGCGAACAGTTATCAAATTTCAAATCGGCTGCCGAGCTTGAAGAAGTAGGCACAGTACTGCAAGTGGGTGATGGTATTGCCCGCGTTTACGGATTAACAAATGCTCGTGCAGGAGAGTTGGTTTCGTTTGACAATGGCATCAAAGCCATCGTTTTGAACTTAGAGGAAGACAATGTAGGGGTCGTATTGATGGGTTCTTCTGACTCTATCAAAGAAGGCGACACCGTTAAACGCACAGGAGTTATCGCCTCTATCAAAGCAGGCGAAGGCTTGTTGGGTCGCGTAATCAATACATTAGGCGAACCAATTGATGGCAAAGGCCCTATCACTGGCGAATTGTTTGAAATGCCATTGGAGCGTAAAGCACCGGGCGTTATCTACCGTCAGCCGGTAAATGAGCCGTTGCAAACAGGTATCAAAGCAATTGACGCGATGATTCCAATCGGTCGCGGACAACGTGAGTTGATTATCGGTGACCGCCAAGTTGGTAAAACCGCTATTGCAATTGACACGATTTTGAACCAAAAAGAATTTTACGATAAAGGCGAACCTGTTTACTGCGTGTACGTAGCTTGCGGACAAAAAGCCTCTACGGTAGCTCGTATCGTAAAAACATTGGAAGAAAATGGTGCATTGCCTTACACGGTTGTTGTGTGTGCTTCGGCTGCTGATCCGGCACCGTTGCAATTCTACGCACCATTTGCGGGAGCTGCGGTAGGCGAATATTTCCGTGACACGGGTCGTCCGGCATTGATTGTATATGATGATTTGTCAAAACAAGCGGTAGCTTACCGTGAAGTTTCGTTGCTTTTGAAACGCCCTCCGGGACGTGAAGCATATCCTGGTGACGTATTTTATTTGCACTCTCGCCTTTTGGAGCGCGCTGCGAAAGTGAACGCAAACGATGAGATTGCTTCTCAAATGAACGACATTCCTGATTCTTTGAAAGGAAAAATCAAAGGAGGAGGTTCTTTGACGGCTTTGCCAATTATCGAAACACAGGCAGGTGACGTTTCGGCTTACATTCCGACAAACGTAATCTCTATCACAGACGGTCAGATTTTCTTGGAATCTAACTTATTTAACTCCGGGGTTCGTCCTGCGATTAACGTGGGTATCTCCGTGAGCCGTGTGGGTGGTAACGCGCAAATCAAATCCATGAAAAAAGTAGCCGGTACATTGAAACTTGACCAAGCGCAATATCGCGAGTTGGAAGCGTTCTCAAAATTCGGTTCTGATTTGGACGCTGCAACCAAAGCGGTGTTGGATAAAGGTTCCCGCAACGTGGAATTTTTGAAACAAGCACAATTCACACCATTTTCAGTAGATAAACAAGTGGCTATTTTGTACATCGGAACGAAAAATTTGGCGGGTAAAGTGCCTGTAAATAAAATACGCGCATTCGAAACGAATTTCTTGAATCAATTGGAAACTCGTTTCCCTGAAACGTTGAAAGCATTGCGTCAACCGCTTACAGACGAAGTTGAAAAAACATTGAAAACAGTTGCAGAAGAAGTAGCTTCTCTTTACTATTAAGAACAATGGCAAATTTAAAAGAAGTTCGTATCAGAATCGGGTCGGTAAACACGACCATGCAAATCACGAAAGCGATGAAGTTGGTTTCCGCTTCAAAGTTGAAGCGTGCGCAAGACCGCATCACACAAATGCGTCCATATTCTGAAAAGCTGAACTACATTTTGGGCAACGTAATGGACGCGCTGAAAGGCACTGAAGTTTCGGTAGCCTTGAACCAAGAACGCACACAAAAAAACGTGTTGATTGTACTCATTACATCTGACAAGGGTTTGTGCGGTGGCTTCAATTCCAACTTGATTAAAACGACAAACCGCCTTTTGAACGGCACTTATGCCGAACAACGCAAAGCGGGAAACGTAACCTTAATGACGGTTGGGAAAAAAGGCTTCGATGCGTTCAAAAAATTCACGGACTTGAATATCAATACGGATTACATCCATTTGTTTTCAGGCTTGAATTTTGATGCTTCTCAAAAAGTCTCTACAGCTATCACCGCTGATTTTCTTTCTGTGAAATATGATGTTGTAGAGCTTGTTTACGCAAAATTCGTGAATGCCGCTACACAACAATTTATGACAGAACGCTTTTTGCCTGTGGCAAAAACGGAAGTTGCCGCGAATACCAAAACGGTTTCTGATTACATTTTCCAACCCGACAAACAAGCATTATTGGAAGAGTTAGGTCCGAAAATTTTGAACACACAATTCTTTAAAGCCCTGTTGGATTCTAACGCCTCTGAACACGGTGCGCGAATGGTGGCAATGGAAGCGGCAACCAACAATGCGAATGAACTGTTGCGCGCACTAAAAATACAGTACAACCGCGAACGTCAAGCCGCCATTACCAAAGAGATTTTGGAAATCGTGGGCGGAGCAGCGGCACTGGAAGAAAAATAAAAGAAACGTTACTTATAAAAATATCAAGGTCGGTAAAAACCGACCTTTTTTATTTCTTCTGTTTCACGTAATGTGAAGTATCGCTGAAGCGAAAATAGGTTTTGTTCAAAGAGTCATAATCAAACGCACCCCATTTAGCAATAAACTGTCTTTCATTATTCATCGCCCAATCAAATTCATTCGGCCGTTCTTCGAAAATAATAGAGCGCGATTCTTTGGACTCTATGGTGGACAATAACCAAAACTCATACGAACTCGCCCACGACTGCAATATCGTATCCATCGGTGCAGAGGCAGTGGTGTAAATGATTTTTTTGTTCGCTTCCTTTTCTGTTTTCGCCAGGGTTTCGCGATACCAATTCAAACGATTTTTGTAAAACGTATGTGCGTTGTAAATGCGCAAATTTCCGGCAAGTGCAATTAAAACAATAATTACGACCTGTGTTTTTGGGGACGAACTTGCAGGCTGCACATCAAAAGCAAACGGCAATCCAACAAAAATAGCGAGCAACAGATATTGATTTTCGAGATAAAATTGTGGCGAGCCATTTGCAGAGGAAACATTTATCAGCAAGCTGTATCCGACCGAAAACAAAACAACAAGGGCTAATTTCCAATACTTTTTTTGGAACGCATAATAAGCGCAAACAATCACAAACAGCAATAATAAAAACACATATTCGTGCGTGATGTAGCGCAAAAAGTCTTGGTTGGATGGAATGAAAAAATAATTCGGGAAAAGCGTAATGAAATTTTTCAGTCCGCCCATTGCACCGCTGTCATATTCCGATTTGAAAATCAAATTTTTCGAAAAGTAAACCAAGAAATACGGAAGCGAAGCGACAATAATTTGTTTTATTTTTTGAGGATGAGATATGGCGAAAAAAAGAAGGCAAAACACAAAAGCAAACAGCAGTAACGGATGCGACAATGCTACTAATAGTGACAAAATCGGCAAGGTGAAATAGAAATAAAGCGGTTTATTATTGTGCGTTAGCCAATTATCCAACAAAGCGAGCAGCACAAACAAAAACGCAACACCTTGTGGCAATTCCGACTGTATCCAATAAAACGTGTGGGTGGTAATGAGTATTACGAAAAGCAAATAGGCAATTGCCATCCGCACATTTTTCAACCCGACTAATATGACCATAAACGCTCCGAAATAGAGCAGTAAAAAACTGAGCGAATAGCTGAGGGCTATGGCGCTGAGCGACAAACCGAATTGGCTGCCGATAAGCGGGAAAAGCTGTGTGAAAAAAGCGCTAATCCGATGATTTTGAATTGCAAATGTTCCTGTTCTGAGAATTTCAAACAGATGATAGGGAATGTCTAAAAACACCACACGCTCTTTCCAAAACCATACTGAAAGGAAAATCAGGATGGAGAAGGTAAGGACGCCAATGACTAAACTTGTTTTTCTATTCATACAAAAAGGCCTTTCAAACATATAATTTTTTACTTTCGCACTCCACAAAAAGAGAGGTGTCCGAGTGGTTGAAGGAGCACGCCTGGAAAGTGTGTATACGTCTAAAGCGTATCGAGGGTTCGAATCCCTTCCTCTCTGCAATTA
>JAEYZB010000176.1 GCA_023428205.1 Bacteroidota bacterium
GGGTTATATTGAAAAACAAATAACCATCGTCCATATATAAGGAACTCACATCGCCACCATTCGGGTTTTGATAGAGCTTTTGTTCCAACGCTTGTGAGCTGTATACATCGCCTTTACGAACATCTAAAATTCGGGAAAGTAAAGAGTCGGAATATTTCGTGTTGCCACGCCATTCAATGTTTCGGAAGAAATATTGGCGACCTTCGTAAATGCGAATACGAATGCCTAAATTCTTTTCGTCAATGCGGTAAACAGAATCGGAAAGAATATTGGCATCGCGGTAGCCTTTGCTGAGCAAAGCATCAACTACTTTTTGTTTGTCTTCTTCATATTCTTTGCGTTTGAAGCGGGAAGCTTTGAAAATATTCGGATTGACAAATCGGCTCAAATATTCATACATCCTTGTAGGAGCAAAATTTCCGATAACTTGATACCAAGCAGGATGATTCGGTTCGGTTTCAAAATTCTTTTTGAAACGCAATATGCCATCCATATCAAACTTCACTTTCTCTTTCGTTTCTTTCATTTTGCTGCGAAGCTGCACATTGGTAAACGTTTTATTCCCTTCAAAAATGATTTCTTTAATTCGGGTGATTTCGCCTTTGTCAATAAAGAATTGTACCGATACGGAGTTTTGCAAAACAGTATCGATAATTTCTTTCACCTGCACTTGCACGTTTAAATAACCTTTATCAATGTAGAAGCGTTTTATCGTGTGAACGGCAGTCATTTTGATATTATCCGTGAAAATACTTCCTGCACGAACGTCCAGCTTTTTTTTCAGTTCATCTACATCACCGCTTTTCGCGCCTTTTATATTGTAGCGAGCCAAACGTGGGCGCTCTTCCACCAAAACAGTTAAGTAGATTTTATCGTCTTCAATGCGGTCGGTTTCAATTTTGATGTCGGTAAAAAGTCTTTGTTTCCAAAGTTGTTTAATTGCTTTTGCGGTAGCGTCACCCGGTACTTTTATTTTTTCGCCTACTGTCAAACCGGAAAGCGTGAGCAAAACTCGCTCATCTAAAAATTTCGTTCCTTCAATTTTTACACCGCCCAGTTCATATTCTTTCGCTTGAGCAAAGTCCATGGTAGGGGCAGTATTTTGTGCCGAAAGTTGTGCGCTTATCAGCATTACACAAATTGAACCCAAAAGTTTTATAGAAAATTTCAAGCGAATATTTTTTAGTGAGTGGTTGCCGTAATTTGTTCTGAGGTCATGCCTAATCTGCGCTCCCGTTTTTGGTAGGATAAAATCGCTTTGTAAAATTCTTCTTTATCAAAGTCAGGCCACAACGTGTCGGTAAAATGGAATTCCGCATATGCTAATTGCCATAACAGAAAATTACTCAAACGGCTTTCCCCGCTGGTGCGAATCATTAGTTCAGGGTCAGGAATACCGGAAGTGAATAAATGCTTGCTGAATAGTTCTTCATTGATTTCGGAAGTGGACACTGTTCCGCTTTTTACCGCTTCTGCTATTTGTTTTGTGGCGCGTAAAATTTCTGCTTTTGATCCGTAATTTAATGCCAAAATTAATTCCATTCGCGTGTTTTGGCTCGTAGCTTCCATTGCGTGTTTTAGTTCTTCATACGTGGATTTTGGCAATCCTTCAATGTCGCCAATGGCTCGTAACCGAATATTATTTTTCGTTAGGGTTTTTACTTCGAGGCGCGTGGTTTTCATTAATAGCTTCATTAAACCCGAAACCTCGTCTTGCGGACGATTCCAGTTTTCAGTAGAAAAAGTATAGAGAGTCAGATATTTAATGCCAAGTTCCGCAGCGGCTTCTACAATTTCGCGTACAGCCGAAACGCCTCCGCTATGCCCGAAAATGCGGTTTTTCCCTTGCTGTTTTGCCCAACGGCCATTGCCGTCCATGATAATGGCAACGTGTTTCGGCAGCTTTTCGGTATCAATTTGTTGTTTCAAACTCATTGCTGTAAATAACGGAATTTTTCGCGGTTATTTCATTCAAAGGCTGCGAATGTAGAAAAAAACAGCAAATTAACAGTTATGAAATACACCTTTAAGTTTGTTTAATAAGAATCTTGCTCGTTTTTTTTCACCACTTCATTCAGGCTGGCTTGGCGCATCAGTTTTCCCATTTCGGAATATAGAAACCGCGAAGCGCGCAAAATCGTTTTCGGTTTTTCAAAAGAGGATAAAACTTTTGAAAATAAATCGGAGAAGGCGTTATCGCTTATTTCAGAGTTTTCAATGACTAAAATGACTTTTTGCCCAAATTTTTCATCAGGTAAATGCGTGATGAAAAAAGGACTGGCGATATACGGCTTCAGTTTGGCTTCGATTTCGTTTGCAAAAACTTTAATACCGCCCGTGTTGATTACATCATCCGCTCTCGAAATCCAAGCGAAACGATTGTTTCCATTCAGTTTCACAATATCATTCGTTTTCAATAAGTCTCTATTCGGCAAGTGAATTTGCAAGAGAGAATCTTCGTTAACGCTAATAGAAATTCCGGGTAAGCAAGTGAATTCCGTTTCCATTTGCGGAGCAATTTTGCGAAGTGCTATGTGGCTTACGGTTTCTGTCATGCCAAACGTTTCATAAATCGTGTTTGGCTGTTTGCGAAGCTGCGTCAGTAATTCCTCCGGAATTTTTCCACCACCGATAATTGCATTTTTGATTTGTGAAAAGGCTTTTGCTTGGGTTTCGTTTTTCAAAATTTCGTAACACTGCATGGGCGTGAAGGCCGCAAAATCAACTGTTGTTTTGTCTGCAATGATAGCGCTTAGTGGTAATGAACTCGGCTCGGTACAATAAATTTTACAACCCGCAAGTTGTGCACGAACGAGCATCATTCGTCCACCAATAGCGCGAGCAGGTAGTGCCAAAAACAGAACAGTATTTTGATGGATATTGAAAAAAGCATTTGTTCTTCTAGCGCTTTCTTGCATTTGAAAACGCGAATGGGCTAGTTTTTTCGGGATACTTGTAGATCCTGATGTCTGAATCTGGAATGTATTTACATTTTCATTCAGCCAATCTTTCACAAAAGAAAAAATGGATTCTTGCCACGCTTCATTTGGGTTGAGTTGCGCTAAAATTTCGCTTTGGGGGCGGCTGAAATCAAGCAGTATCATACTTTCTAAGCAGTTTCAAACAAGTTTCTAAGTCTTTTGGCATGGGCGATTGTATGGAAATTTCTTTATGTGTAAATGGGTGAAAAAAACGAAGAGAATAAGCGTGTAGCGGTAAACGGTTTAAAATCGGGCGTTCCTCTTCCTCACTTTGTTTGTATTTTTTCTTCACGGCAGAAAGGCGAAATCCTTCGGACGAGCCATAAAGCGGATCGACTAATAGCGGAAATCCTGCAGTAGAAAAATGTACGCGAATTTGGTGTGTGCGTCCCGTTTTGATGGCAACATCGAGTAGTGTTGCGTGTTTAAATCGTTCCGCCACTTCAAAAAATGTGAGTGCTTCTTTGCCTCTCGGGTGAATAATCATTTTGCCGTTTTTTGCCGGGTGGTGCGCAATAGGGGTGTCTATTTCTCCGCCTTGTCCTTCCATTCTGCCCGCCTCCAAGACCCAATAGTGTTTTTCAATTTTCCGATGCTCAAACAAATCATTCATCGCTTTGTGCGCTTCAGCCGTTTTGGCGAAACAGATCAAGCCACTTGTGTCGCGGTCTATGCGATGCACCGTCCATAAATCCCTTTTAAGCATACGCTCCAACTGCGATTTGAAGTCGCGTTTTTCGGTGTCGAAGCGTTCGGGAATTACCGAAATCCCCGAAGGTTTATCGGCAATCAAAATAAAATCATCTTCAAATAAAATAGAAACCGAATGGATTTTTGCGCTCATTGTGCGGCAAAAGTAGTAAACAAACGCAAAGACGTTTTAAGGTGCGAAAAAGAATTTGGCGGGTTTAGTAAAAAAATTACTTTTGCAATCCTTTAATGGTCGGGTGGCCGAGTGGCTAGGCAGAGCTCTGCAAAAGCTCGTACAGCGGTTCGAATCCGCTCTCGACCTCAAAAACCTCTTTAGTGCGAGTCGCTAAAGAGGTTTTTTGTTTTCATAAAATGCGTTATTCAAACTCCTTCGCGTATTCGTAGGCCTTGGCTTCTTTCCAATTGTGCCATTGCTTAGGTGCTACAAGGTTGAGCCCTTTGTCTATAATGAAATGCGCTGCGAAATTGAAGGCCCCGCGCGAACGAGTCGCCATATTGTTTTGGGAGCGCAATGCTAAGCCGAAACTGAAATCTAAATAGTGCATATAATGCCAATATCGGGTAGGCATAAATAGTGTTTCTCCATGAGTAAGAACCGTTTCGTATCCCTTTACCTTTTTTAGCGCAGGGAATTTTTCGTAGTCAGGTTTTTCAGGACTAATCAGGCTTTTTACCGTAAACGGATGATGATAAATTTTCTTCGATTCTTCTGGTGAAAACAGAATCACGCGTTTATTGCCGACAAATTGTGTCAAAAAAACATTCGCGCAATCTATATCGTAGTGCATAGTTACTTCTGCACCTTCGCCACCAAAAAACATGAGGGGAAAGCGCTTCAAAAAGCCGGACATTACATCAGGAAATTGAAAGTCATTTTTCAGTTCTGGAGCGGATTTGAAAATATCGAATAAAAACAAGCGCAAATCGGTATTGCCTTTTTCAGTAGCTTCTAAAAAATCTTTGAATGGCATTTCGCGATCGGAGCTCATATACCCTTTACCGGGTTTGGAGTAGTTACTGCTGAAAACAGGTACTTGTAAGTCGCCATAATTTGTTTTGAAAAAATCGGCTGACCATCTGTTAAGTGCTGCCCAGTTTTTTGTCAAATCGGTGAAAATAACCGGCTTGTTTTTCTTCAGGTATTCCTCCTGAAACTCGCTAGCTGTCAATCCGCTTCGTCTTTCTATTTCTTGCAATATCATAACGAAAAATCTATGGCGAATTTATAATTAATTCATAAACGAACGAACGTTTTTTTTCAATGAACGGAAAAATTACTGTTCCTGCGTTTCAAAGCGTTCTACCGACAAAATCCCTTCTAATTCTTGTAAGCGATTGGAAAGATTGTCCAGCTCATCGGTGTCGTGAACATAAATCATGATTTTTCCTTCAAAAATTCCGTCTTCACTGTCAAATGAAATGGAACGCATATTCAGATTCATTTGTCCGGTGATGATGTTCGTGATTTTATTTACCAAACCAACATCGTCAATTCCATTGATTTTAATGCCTGTGAGGAATGCAATATTGTGTTGTTTTGTCCATTTGGTTTTCACAATGCGATAGCTGTATTTTGCCATCATTTGCACCGCATTCGGGCAGTTTGTTCGATGAATTTTTATCCCTTCGCTCACCGTAATAAAGCCGAATACGTCATCACCGGGAACCGGATTGCAACACGATGCAAATTTGTAATCAATTTTATCGCTGCTTTCGCCCATTATCAGCAATTCTGCATTTTTTTTCAGCGCTTCTTTTACGGCATTGTCAAAGTGTTTATCGTCCGATTTATTATCTTCTTTCGGGCGTGGGAGTTTTATTTTTCCGGCAATTACTTCCAGCTTTTCCAAGCTATGTAAATCCACTTTTTTGGTGGCAATGTCGTAGTACAATTCCGAATTAGAAGGGGCTTTAAAATAATGACAGAGGAGAAGGATATTGGCTTCGGAATCTTCTATTTTTAAGAGTTTCAGTTTTTTCTCTAATTCTGCTTTCCCTAATTCCGAAATGTTTCGTTTATCTTCTTTCAGTGATTGTTTAATCACCGATTTTGCTTTGGCTGTAGTGACGAATGCAAGCCAATCTTCGTTTGGTACCTGTTTTTTGGAAGTGAGAATTTCTACTTGGTCGCCATTTTTCAAAATGTGACTTAATGGAACTAATTTCGTATTTACTTTTGCACCAATACAATGTCTGCCTACAGCGGAGTGCACTTCAAATGCAAAATCCAGTGCTGTTGCTCCTTTTCGGATTTTTCTTAAATCGCCTTTTGGTGTAAAGACAAACACCTCATCATTCAGCAACTCTGCACGAAAATCATTTACAAGTTCAATGGCGTTTTCTTCCGTATTACTCAGTACGTTTTGCACCCGCAGAAGCCAAGCATCTAAACTGTTATCGTCAGATTTATCTTTGTATTTCCAATGTGCCGCAAAACCTTTTTCGGCAATTTCGTGCATGCGGTCGGTGCGAATTTGAATTTCCACCCATTTACCGGAATTGCTCATTACAGTGGTGTGTAAGGCTTCATAGCCGTTTGTTTTCGGATTCGATAGCCAATCGCGCAAACGGTCGGGACTGGGTTTGTATATGTCTGTGATGGTAGAGTTCACCCCCCCACAATCCGACTTTTCATTTTACGGAGTGGAATGAAGTATAATACGAATCGCAAATAAAAGGTAGATTTCTTCAAATGGAACTCCTTTGTTTTTTATTTTATCGAAAATGGAAAAAATAGATTTTGGGCGACCGTAAATTTCAAAATCAAATTCGCGTTTTTCTAGTGTTTCTTTTAGCGGACGAATAAAGTCATTAATGAATTTGCTTCGCTCTCGTTTAGTTTCATTTAGTTTGGTCGCAATCTCTTTATATAGTAGAGGCTCTGTGTATTTCAGCGCCAAGTCTTCCATCTCGGTTTTGATGGCATATAAACCCATGCGGTGGGCGAGAGGTGCGTATAAATACAAGGTTTCTGATGCGATTTTTAGTTGTTTATCGCGCCTTAAAGAATCAAGCGTACGCATATTATGCAAGCGGTCGGCAAGTTTCACCAAAATTACACGAATATCATCGTTGAGCGTGAGCAACAATTTGCGGAAATTCTCGGCTTGAATAGAGCTATTCATGTCGAAAACGCCCGAAATTTTCGTCAATCCATCTACAATTTTCGCTACTTCTTTTCCGAAGCGATGTTCAATTTCTTCGAGTGTTACCTCGGTATCTTCTACCACATCATGCAGCAATGCGCAAATCACGGAAGTGACATCCAGTCCCATTTCGCCACTCGCAATTTGTGCCACGGCAATCGGGTGAAAAATGTAGGGCTCGCCTGATTTTCTACGCATATTGGCGTGGCTTTCCATCGCTAATTCAAAGGCTTCGCGGATGTTTTTTTTCCCTTGTTTGGTTATGTTTTGCTTTAGCGAACGCAACAATGCCCGATATTCTTTCAATATCAGTTTCTTCTCATTCGCAATATCATAAGTAGGGTTTTTCTCCGATTCCATAATCGCTTCACGCACAATTTTAAAAGTATTGCAATATAAAGACTTTGCACAAAAAATAAAATTGAGTTGTGTGTTGAGCATTGACGATTAAAGGGAAATGGGTAAAAAAAACGAGGTCACTGAGTACTTCGACAAGTGTTATACTGAGCTTGTCGAAGTGCTCAGTATAACATTTATCGAAATGAGCATGTTTATAAGGAAAAAGAGGCTAATGCTTACCGTTTATAATAATTCAAAGACGATTCTGTTTTTCTATAGACCAAAATTCCTGTTTTTGCAAAAAATACTACTTTCACCGATGAAAAATAGACGTTTGCTTAAAGAAATTGTATGAAAAAATTCTATCTACTCTTTTCCTTAATTAGTTTTTCGGTTATTGCTTTTGCGCAAAAAGCAATCATTTCCGGAATTGTTACCGATGAAAAAGACAAATCGCCCATGATTGGCGTAAACATTCGATTGAAAGGAACTGCCGAAGGGACTTCTACTGATTTTGACGGGAAATTTATGCTCGAAGTAGCTGCTGATAAAAGTTTTGCATTGGAGCTGACGTACACCGGCTACCAAACGCGCACGTTAGATTTTGTTCCCATGAAAGCGGGAGACACTAAAACGAGCAATATTCAGATGACGGAGACGAGCAAAGATTTGGATATTGTGGTGATTTCTGCTGATAAATTTGAAAAATCGCTTGGTCAGCAAACGATTTCTATGGAAGTGTTGAAAGGGCAAAATATTACGCAAAGTAATCAAACGCTGAATGAAGCAGTAAATAAAGTTCCGGGAGTAACGATGATGGGAAAAACAATTTCTATTCGCGGAGGGAGCGGTTTTGCTGATGCCACGAGTAACCGTGTGATGATGCTTTTGGACGATATTCCTGTTTTGAATCCTGATAATGGCGGAATCAATTGGAACGGGATGCCTACCGATGCTATTAATCAAATGGAGATAGTGAAAGGCGCGTCTTCTGCTACAGCCGGAGGTTCTGCTTTAAATGGCTCTATCAATATTCGCACGATTACGCCAACGCTCGGGAAGCCATTTAATAAAGTCTATCTGAGCGGAGGATTTTATGACCATCACCAAAAATCGGAATACTGGCGACCGCTAAGTACTGTAGATAAAAGTGGAAAAAGACATTACAACTATCCTGCTTTTGGAGGGGTGAGTTTTGTGCATTCCTCTAAAATTAAAAATGTGGATTTAACCTTTAACCTTGGTTACACGGGCAATCAAGGTTATATGGTACTACAATCTTCGAATCGCGCACGCGGTTATTTGAAACTAAAATATTCTCCTTCTAAAATGCCGAATTTGGCGGTAGGTATAGCGACTATGGCTTACGTAGAAAAAAGCTATGACTTTTTCCGATATGACAACTATGATGGTATAGATTCGGTTCCATTGTCTCGTGATACATTAACTTTGGTGCCTAAAGATGGAGGTAATTTAATCAATGCGTATAGCGTTAATGTGCTTCCATACATTACCTATTTCGATAAGCACGACAATCGCCACTCGCTTAAGACAGGCTTTTATTATACGGCAGGATACAATACTGCGGGTGACAGCAGTTCCACTTATAAAGTATGGGGAGAATATTCCTTTTCTAAAAACTATAAGGAGCTTGATTTGACCTTGACTACAGGTGTTGCGGGCTACTACACCAAAAGCCCTGGAAATACGTTCGGCAATCGTTTCGAGGCAAATGCTGCGGGATTTTTGCAAGTGGAAAAAAGGTTTTTCAAACGCTTGACGCTTTCAGGTGGAGTGCGATTGGAATTTAATAAACTCGACACGTGTTCTCCAATGGTTGACCAATGGGTGCTGAATAAGGTGTTGAACCGTCAATCGAATAATTTAATCTATTCTCCTATTCAGCCACTATTTCGTTTTGGTGTGAATTTTCAAGCGTTAGAGGCTACATATCTTCGTGCCTCCATTGGGCAAGGATATCGCTATCCATCCATGGCGGAAAAATTTATTCAAACCGCAAGAAGCGGTGTGTATGTGATACCAAACTATCAGTTGCGACCGGAACACGGATGGAGCGCAGAGATAGGGATTAAGCAAGCGGTGAAAATTTCTAAGTGGGTATTTT
>JAEYZB010000221.1 GCA_023428205.1 Bacteroidota bacterium
GGGCAATAACGTAGCCTACTTTCCACCCTGTGGCGTGGTATGTTTTTCCGAATGAAAAAACAACAATACTGCGCGAAGCAAGATGTTTATTTTGTAAAATACTCTGATGTTTTTGTCCGTCAAAAACAATATGTTCATACACTTCGTCACTCAAAATAACAATATTCGTATTGCGCACTATTTTTTCTAATTCTATCCAATCATTTTCTTCTAAAATAGTGGCTGTCGGATTGTGCGGTGTGTTTAGAATTATCATTTTGGTTTTGTGTGAAATCAATTTCTTCACGCATTGCCAATCAATTTTGAAGTGAGGCGCTTCAAGTGTATAGAACACCGGATTGCCGCCCGCCAATTCGATGGCGGGAACATAGCTGTCATACGCGGGAGCAAAGACTAACACCTCGTCATCGGTATGAACCAATGCCGAAATTGCAGTATAAATTGCTTGTGTTGCCCCTGCTGTAATCGTAACCTCTGTTTCAGGTGAAACGTGTAGACTGTATAGCGCTTCTGTTTTTTCGGCAATGGCTTCTCGCAACGGCAACCAACCCGCCATTGGTGCATACTGGTTGTTCCCGCTGTCAAGAGCTGTTTTAAAGGCTTTCACCAATTCAGCAGGAGGCTGATATTCAGGGAATCCCTGTGATAAGTTTATGGCATTAAATTCCCGAGCCATATTCGTCATTATAGAGAAAATGGTTGTTCCCATCTCGGGAAATTTGCTTTTGATAGTGCCTTCAAATTGCATATTGCGAAAATAAAAAAGCCGCTTCATTTGAAGCGGCTTTTTTAATCTATATTTTTAGATTATTTGCTTACTTGTAGTTGTTTAGAACCAGTGATAGCTTTTGTAGAAGCATCAGAGAACGTTACTACATAGTTTCCTGTAGCCAATCCGTCCAATCCGATAACTTTAGTTCCTGAAACATTATTTACTGTTTTAATTGCTTTGCCTGTTACATCAGAGATTACAATGTTTTGAGCCGCAACTTCAGATGGAATAACTACGTTCACTACAGATGAAGCAGGGTTTGGATACAAGCTGATAGCTTTCATGGCTCCTGTTTCGTTGATTCCTGTTGGATCGGTGATGGTTAATGTAGCCGTTGATGGCGTACCCAAAGTATATCCTGCTCCCGCAGCCAATGTAATGATTACCGTTTCGCTTCCTTCAACTGTGGCGTCAGTCAATGCTTGTACGTTAACTGTAGCACTTGTTTGACCTGCCGGAATAGTAACGGTTGGTGTTGACAAGTTAGCAGTATAATCTGTACCTGCTGTTGCAGTACCTGTTGGAATGCCAACATTTACCGTGATATCTGATGCAGCTGCTGCGCTCAATGTAGCCGTAAATGCAGCTGTACCACCTTCTGCTACGGTTGTTGGGTTTACCGACAATGTTACTGAAGGAGGAGTATTTGTATATCCGAAACTAACTGCATCTACATTAAGAACGGCTCCTACATTGATAGAAGCGGTATCTTTACTTGATGAAAAAGTTATGAATAATGAATCCGGTACACCTGACCAAGAAGAGGTAAGAGGAAGATAAACATTTAACCATTGGCCACTAGTATTAGCTAAGGACACAGAACCTCCATTTACTACGCTTGCTTGAGGAGTTGGTTGACCACCTTTCCAAAAATAAATGTCAACAGAAGCACTATCCAATGGATTCACAGGTGTGTACTTATATGAGAAGAAAAAGGTGTCCGGTTGAAGAGTAAACGGAACGCCACCATAAAAATATGGATTGATCCCCGCATCCTCTCCTAAAAGAACTGTACCCGGAATTGTTCCGGCACCCGGAATAAATGTTGTTGTTAGTTTTACAGAAGACGCTCCTTCAGCAAATGTAGTTTGGTCTTGGGTCGCTAACGGTGCTGCGATTGGATTAATAAGAGTAGCAAGTGTTTGCCAATGATCAGGATTGTTTACAGACGCCCAGTCTTCAAATCCACCATTTTGTACCTGCTGACCGAACAGTGTCGTTGCTGTAAAAGCAACTCCTGCTAAGAGTAAAAATTGTTTTTTCATTTTTGATAGTTTTTAGATGATTAATTAATTGAGGGGACTAAGGTAAATATTCTATTAAATAAACTATATTTTTTTTCTAAAAAATAAATAGGCGAAAATGGGTCAGAAAAACGAGCAGGGTAGGGGCACCGCGTGAGAAATAAAAACGTCACTTTAAGTGGGCGAAAAAAACGAGCAGGAGGAACTAATTGAAAATTAAAAATGAAGAACAAAGTGACCCCAATTTTTTATTTCCAACTTTTCACTTTCCATTGAGTGAAAAGTTGGAAATAATGAGCAGGTTACTTAAGTGTATTCTGAAATGGGATTAAGTTTTCGCTTGTGCAAAAACAGTATAAACGAAACAAAAATGGGACACACAAATGTGCGTCCCATTTTCAATTGTCCATTATTAATTTTCAATAGTTCTTATGCATCTACTCTCGCGTACTTCGCATTTGCTTCAATAAATGCTCTGCGTGGAGGTACTTCATCGCCCATCAACATACTGAATACGTGGTCAGCAGTAGCAGCACTTTCAATAGTAACCCTACGCAAAGATCGTGTTGCAGGATTCATGGTGGTTGACCATAATTGTTCCGCGTTCATTTCTCCCAAACCTTTATAGCGCTGAATATTTACAGAATCTCTGTTTCCGCCTTTTGCCAAACGTTCTATCGCTTGTTCGCGTTGTGTATCATTCCAGCAATATTCTTCGTCTTTCCCT
This sequence comes from Bacteroidota bacterium, assembly GCA_023428205.1. Classification (GTDB taxonomy): domain Bacteria; phylum Bacteroidota; class Bacteroidia; order Chitinophagales; family LD1; genus CALAYL01. The sequence continues at coordinate 2,744 of JAEYZB010000221.1, forward strand.
TTTTTCACCAAATAGAGAGGTGGTTGTGCAATATAGATGTAGCCTTTTTCCACCAAGTCTTTCATGTAGCGGAAGAAGAACGTTAAAATCAAAGTAGTGATGTGCGAGCCGTCCACATCGGCATCACACATAATGACGATTTTGTGGTAGCGCAATTTTTCAATATCCAAGGCTTTGTTGTCATCAACAGTCCCAATTTTCACGCCCAAAGCCGTGAACATATTTTTGATTTCTTCGTTTTCGTAAATCTTATGTTCCATCGCTTTTTCCACGTTCAAAATTTTTCCGCGAAGTGGTAAAATCGCTTGGGTATTTCTATCGCGACCTTGTTTCGCTGTTCCACCCGCAGAATCTCCTTCGACCAAGAAAATTTCGCTCAATGCAGGGTCTTTACTGGAGCAGTCTGCCAATTTCCCTGGCAAACCGCCACCGCTGAATGCGCCTTTACGTTGTACCATTTCACGCGCTTTGCGAGCTGCATGGCGAGCCGTTGCGGCTAGTACTACTTTGTCGAAAATGAGTTTTGCTTGTTTCGGGTTTTCTTCCAAATAATGATTCAGTGTTTCAGCAAAAATTTGCTCCACTGCACCTGCTACTTCGTTGTTGCCGAGTTTAGTTTTTGTTTGTCCTTCAAACTGCGGTTCAGGAACTTTTACGGAAACGATAGCGGTCAATCC
>JAEYZB010000013.1 GCA_023428205.1 Bacteroidota bacterium
ACAATCTCTCGACAAAGACCATTTCGGCATTGACAAAGTCAAAGAACGCATCCTTGAATATTTGGCGGTACTGAAACTGAAAGGAGATTTGAAATCCCCTATTTTGTGTTTTGTCGGACCTCCGGGAGTTGGGAAAACTTCATTGGGTCAATCCATTGCCAAAGCGCTGGGAAGAAAATATGTGCGCATTGCACTGGGAGGGCTGCACGATGAATCAGAAAATCGCGGACACCGCAAAACGTACATTGGCGCGATGCCGGGGCGCATCATTCAATCTTTGAAAAAAGCAAAAACATCTAACCCCGTCATTATTTTAGATGAGATAGACAAAGGCGGACACGACTACAAAGGCGACCCGTCTTCCGCTTTGCTTGAGGTGCTTGACCCGGAGCAAAACAGCGCGTTTTACGACAATTATCTGGAATTAGAGTACGACCTTTCTAAAGTCTTATTCATTGCTACCGCCAACCAACTTTCTACGATTCAACCCGCATTGCGCGACCGAATGGAAATCATTCCGCTCGAAGGTTATGCCGTTGAAGAAAAAGTGCAAATCGGGAAAAAATATCTCTTGCCGAAACAAATTGCCAATCACGGTTTAAAAGCGAAAGACATTTCCATTTCAGATAAAGTGCTGGAACAAGTTGTCGAGCAATACACCCGCGAATCGGGTGTGCGGGAGCTGGATCGTGTGCTCGCTGCCATTATGCGGAAAGTGGCGAAAAAAGTAGCTTCCGAAGAAACGTATAACCCTGCACTTCGCTTTGAAGAAGTAATCGAAATGCTGGGCGAAGACCGTATTGAAAAAAACACGCTGACAGATGAAACTCTTCCGGGCGTAGCTATCGGAATGGCATGGACTTCGGTGGGTGGCGATATTTTGTTCATTGAGTCGGCTGTGACAAAAGGCAGCGGACAGCTTTTGCTTACGGGCAGCTTGGGCGAAGTGATGAAAGAATCCGCTTCCACGGCATACACCTATTTAAAAGCGCATGCTTCGGAATACGGCATAAATCCTGCTATTTTCAGCAAAGTAAATGTGCATCTACACTTCCCGGAAGGGGCGGTGCCAAAAGACGGACCGAGCGCAGGGATTACGATTCTCTCCGCATTGACTTCGCTCTTTACACAGCGTGCGGTAAAACCTTTTTTAGCAATGACGGGCGAAGCCAGCTTACGCGGGAAAGTGCTGCCGGTGGGAGGTATCAAAGAAAAAATTTTAGCAGCAAAACGAGCCGGCATCAAAGAAATTATTTTGAGCGAACAGAACCGCAAAAACGTAGAAGCCATTGAACCGCTTTACATCAAAAACCTGAAAGTGCATTATGTGAAAACAATGGCAGAAGTTTTACCGCTCGCCTTGCAAACAAAACAAGTGAAAAACAAAATTGACTTTTCGAGCTTCTTGATGGAAGAAAAAAAGAAGTAACGCTTCAAATGGGCGAAAAAAACGAGCAAAAAAAGTGGTGCCGTAACGACCATGCTCGTTTTTTTCGCCCTTCCCGTTGCAAAATCCTTCTCCCTAAACAAATTTCGCTTTAACGGTAAAAAAGAGTACCATTACATAATTAAAATCAACACCATGCTAGAACAACTATTGGACGTAATCAAACAAAATGCCGGAGAGGCGATTATCAATAACAGCGCAATTCCTAATGACAAAAACAATGCCGTAATTCATGAAATCGGTAGCAGTTTGGCGAAAGGACTATCGCAGGCTGTGGCAAGCGGCAACCTGCAAGATATTGCCGGACTGCTGAAAAACGGAAGCAATGTCAGTGCTTTGGCAAGCAATCCGCTGGTGAACAACATTATTTCGGGAGTGGTGAAACAGGTTTCTGAAAAATTCAATCTTCCTGCATCAACGGTACAAAGTATTGCGACTTCGCTGATTCCGACTGTACTGAGCCAATTCAGCAAAAAAGTGAACGACCCGAACGACAAATCCATTGATTTGAATAGCGTAATCACTGCGCTTGGCGGGAAAGACGGTTTTGACATTGCCGGCTTAGCGGGACAAATTCTCGGGGGCGGAGGCAAATCGAAAGGCGGACTACTGGGCGGATTGCTCGGAAAATTCATAGGTAAATAACAAACTTCTGATAATTGACTGGAGCGCATCGTTTATCGGTGCGCTTTTTTTATTTTAGCTCTCACTATGGAAAAATTTCCGCAAGACATTGAAGCCTTTCCCGATTTTTTCACCGATGATTTTTCCGAAATCCGAGCGTGGCTCGTGAAGGAAATTGATTATTTGCTGCATCACAATATGGAGCGCTTGCAATGGATTTTATACCGCATAGATATTGATGAGCAGAAGTTGAAAAAAATGCTCGAAACAGACGAAGCCACCTTGCCTTCCGAAATTATTGCCGATGCCATTATCGCTCGTCAAATTCAAAAATACCACGCCCGAAAAGCAAGCGGAAGTGCCGAATGGAATTTTGATGTCTGAGATTCTGAAAAAGAAATACATTTGGAATAACAAAAGCTATACATAATCTGGCTCAAAATAGGCAGATATACCTGATTTTATCAGGGTGAGAGAAATTAGCTGGTCGCATAATTTGGCCATTTTTTCAAGGTGCAAGACTGCTGAAGAAAGAGAGTTTTATTTAAGGTTATCTAAACAAGAAGGATACAGTTTCAGGGAACTCGAAAGACAAATCTCATCTAGTCTTTTCGAGCGTAGAATGATTGGGACCACAAAACTCTCAACGCTGTTGAGAGAAAGTACCAATGACCTATCAAACACATTCAAAGACAGCTATGTATTTGAATTTTTGAATCTACCTGAACCGCACAGCGAAAGCGATTTACAGCGTGGACTTGTAAGACAAATGAAGAGTTTTATTCTCGAACTTGGAAAAGACTTCTTGTTCATAGGAGAAGAACATAAGTTACAGGTTGGCAACAGCGACTTTTACATTGACCTGCTTTTTTACCATCGTGGACTACAATGTTTAGTGGCGTTTGAACTTAAAGCAGACAAATTCAAACCCGACCATTTAGGACAACTGAATTTTTACTTAGAAGCATTAGATAGAGACGTTAAAAAACCGAATGAAAATCCGAGCATTGGAGTTCTGCTCTGTAAAGACAAAGACAGTGAAGTTGTAGAATACGCTTTAAGCAGAAGCCTATCGCCAACAATGGTTTCAGAATATAAAACTCAACTACCCGACAAGAAACTTTTACAGCAAAAATTGCACGAACTATTTGACGATGAGACGTACGACAAATAAAGCCACTACTGCTAACAGCACCTTTGCAATAGGCAGGGATTTCCGCTCCGCAGACAGTTTTGTGATAGTGTCTTATCCTGAAATAGGTTTACACATTTTTCAACCATTAATGCGTAAACAACTTACAAATCATACTCATTTCGATAAATGTTATACTGAGCCTGTCGAAGTACTCAATGCACCTCGTTTTTTTCGACCACTTGTCTTGAGT
>JAEYZB010000010.1 GCA_023428205.1 Bacteroidota bacterium
TCAACAGCCTGACTGAACAGCGAACTGCCGTGTCGCGGACCGACAGGCGTTCCCCAACTCAAATTCACGACCGCAGGTTTGCTCACCGATTGTGCATATGAATACACATAATTCATTCCGTCAATCACATCAGAAACGCCCGTGCCTTGCCACTGTGAAGAATCGGGCATAATGCTCACAAACACCATATCACTCTCATGCGCCACACCACGAAAACGGCTGTTGTTATTTGCCGCGCTGCCGCGCCCGCTTCCTGCTGCAATTCCTGCCACGTGCGTGCCGTGCGAACTTGCCGTATCATCTTTCAGTGCGGCATGGATGAGTGCACTATCTGTCAATTCATTTCCATACAAATAACCTGCGGGTGGAGTGCCATTTTTATGTTCTTCCCACACTCGTTTGACGCGATAACTTTCGCGCAACGTGTCGAAAAAAGTTGGGTGCGTGTAATCAAAACCAACATCCACAACTCCCATCACCACATCTTTTCCGCTGTAGGCAATCGGCAAATCTATTCCTTGGTGTACGGAATCCACTCGTGTTGTTTTTCGTGCAGAATCCAAATTCAAAAACACAGGCTCGTCTAATTCTATGTAGTCCATTCCCGAAGTTTTCGTAAACGCCTCTATGTTTTCAATCGGAATTTGCACCGTCCAAATTTTGCCCGCTTTTGTTCCGGTGTGAACGCCTAATGTTTCTAATGTTGCATTAGAAATTTCATTATTCACCTTCACTACTGCACTCATAAAAAGCTGATTGTTCGCAGCTTTTTTGTAAATGAAATCTTGCTGCAATACCGGCTTCCCTCCATTCTTTTCCAGCTCCAACAAATACAATTTCGTGCGAGGCGAAAGTTTTGGCAACGATGCATTTTGCGCGAAATTATTTTGCGCAAAAAATAAAACGGTAACGAATAACAAACCTGCTTTTCTCATTGATATAATTGATTTATGTGTGTTTTAAGAGTTTAATTTCCCTGCAATCCATTCTTCGGCTGCTTTGTGCAAATATTGCGGTTTTATTTTTCGCCACTCAATATTTTCGAGATGTTCATTGAAGTCAAAATAATAATGTATGCGGTATTTGCGCATTTCATTCACTACATGGTCCGAAAAATTGATTGCCAAAATCCAACCGCCCGCGTCCTGAATATTTTCATTCAATGCCTCATAATAATCTTCATTCGAACCATGAAAATTGAAAACCGATTCGCCAATCAAAATAAATTTTGAAATACCTGCATCCATCATCGGATCAAGCAATTCCTCTTTCAAAATCATAATGTCGTTGTGCAGTGTATCATTCCACTCTCCTATCAATTCAATAATTGCCGTTTTTTTTTCATAGTCGGCAAAAATCACTTTGCAATAGAGCGTAGTCGAACCGAAATTATCCCATTGCGGGTGCAAATAATAGTTGTACAGTTTATGATGAAAAGTAAACTCGCTGTACTGCTGACGATAGAAAGGCGACTTTTTATCTTCCGAAGCGATGTAATAATCGCGCCAACCATAAAAGGGTTCTATTGCGTGCATCTTGTAAACAAACGTACACTTTTTGCGGGAATTAAGTGTGCAAATGGCACGAAAAAACGAGCAGGATTCTTAACGAATCAGCGTAATACTTCCTTTTTGCGGAGTAATGGAATGCCCGTCCACAAAGGTCAATTCAAAATCATACACAAACACTCCGGGGTTTAGTGGTATACCTTTGAATGTACCGTCCCATTTGAAACTCGGGTCACCTGACTCAAATACTTTTTCGCCCCAACGATTGAAAATACGGAAACGCATTTCCAACCAAATATGTTTTTTGCCGAAAATCTCATAGTAATCATTCGCGCCATTATTGTTTGGAGTAAAGGCATTTGGAATGTACACCGCATAGTCAGGAATTACCGTAACCGGCACAATGACTTCCACCACGCAATCCAAATCGTGCGGATGAGTCGTTCCTTGTACACGATAGAATGAATTATTGTAAAGGGTTACGTTTGCTGTTTCGCAAGTAGTGCAGTCCAAACCATCTGTCGGAAACCATTGATATTGAATCGTAGAATTATTACTGCTCAATACTATCGGTTTTGTTTCCCCCAAATTCATCACTAAAGAATCCGGCTGAGCCAAAAGCGAAACATAAGGCGGCTCATTCACCACGGCCACCGTATCAATATAGCAACGTTGGCGGTCATACACTCGAATTTGATACGTTCCTTGTCTCAAGCCGTAAAACAAGCCCCACGAATTTATCGAAGAGCCATTGTTTAAAACATATTCATAAGGCGGCACACCGCCCATCGCTAAAACAGTAATACTTCCGTCACTGTAATCATAACAATTCACCGAATCCGCGCTGAGTTGCAACGTCAAAGGCTCGGGCTGCGTGATAAGGACCGGTTCTGTGATAACACAACCATTCGCATCAACATATTGTGCGGTGTAATCTCCCGCCTGGATGTTCTGAAATACCCCATCGCTACTTGTCGCAACGATATTATTATTTTGCCACAAACTATAATCATAGTCAGGTGTTCCGCCATTGCCACTTACGGTAATTACCCCTCCGGTTTCCCCATTGCAATACGGCTTCGTTCCTTTCGTTGAAATATACAATTTAGGCGGCTGATTCACAAAATATCGCTGTGTTGTCGTGCAGTTATTGGCATCGGTAATGGTAACGTGATAAGCGCCCGCTACAATATTCTCAGCCGAATCGGTAGTGCTCACATTCGGACTCCAGTTATATGTGTAATTAGGTGTTCCGCCACTTGTATATAGTTTTATGGAGCCTTGCGCACTGTCAAAACACAAAGCATCTGCCACCAAACGGGTTACAACTATCGGTGTCGGTTCAGTAATTTCTACCGAGGCGGTAGCCACACACATGCTGTCATCGGTAACGGTTACTTGATATTGCGAAGCTCTCAACTGAGAAACAGCATCTGTAGTTTGTGGCGGCACGGTATTCCAACGATAGCGGTATGCCGGAGAACCTCCGCTTGCCACCGCAGTAGCCGCCCCTTCTCTTCCATAATAACAGCGGTTATGTTCTATATCGGTAATCGCAACCGTAAGCTGTGGCGGTTCATTAATGGTTGTATTAGCAGTCGTAGTACAAGCATGTCCGTCCGTTACCGTAACGGTGTATGTTCCCACTTCCAAGTTCAGTGCCACCAGTTGCTGTTGTAATGGAGAAGTACTCCACACATAGTAGTATGGCAAAGTTCCGCCCGATACATTGGCATAGGCTCTTGCTGTATTTCCGCCAAAACATCTTTCATCATACGAGGAAGCACTCGCCACCAACAAGGGCGGCTGCGTAATTTCCACGGTTTGTGTAACAGTACACAAATGACTATCGGTAAGCGTACAAGAATAAAATCCAATCGGAATATTCGGAATGGCTCCGGCTGTTGAGCCGGTACTCCATGCAAATGTGTAGCCCGGCACTCCGCCAAAAGGCACTGCTGTTACACTTCCCGATGATTCACCAAAGCAACGCACATTGGTTTTAGGAAGTTCTAAACGCAGTTGTGGTGGCTGTGAAACGAGTTGCGTGAAAACAACCACACAATTATTCACATCGGTAATAGAACAGGAGTAAGACCCGAAAGGCACATTCTGAATGGAAAGGGTCGCTTGAGGCGGTGCCGTGTTCCAAAGATAGGTGTAAGGCGGAGTGTTGCCGGTTACATTTGTGATAGACACACTACCATCACTGCCTCCATAGCAGGTTACATCATTATAGGTATGTGTTACCTGGATCGGTGGCGGCTGACTAATCACTATTGTGCTGTCAAACACACAGCCTTTGGAATCCGTAATTGTGAAATCATACGTTCCCGCCAAAAGTCCGAAAATAGAATCGGAATTGATTTCCGTATTATACGCCCAAGTGAAGGTATAAGGCGGAACACCTCCGGTCGTATTCAGCCGAATACTGCCACTTGCCTCGTTGTTACAAACGGCATCTCGTATCACCGGGGCTATGCGAATCGGTGGTGGAGCAGTAATAACAACCGTGTCCAAAATCTGGCAATCTGCCGAGTCGGTAATAATAACGGTATATTGCCCGGGAGCTAAATTGAAAATACTATCTGTATTATATGTTCCATTATTCCAGTCAAAAACGTAAGGTGGATTGCCGGAAAGTATGTGGATTGCCGCATAACCGTCTTCCGAATCAAAGCAGGTAACTCCGTAGCCGTCAGGAATTCCTATCGCAGCCACCAACCCCGGTGGAACGGTAACGCTTCTTGTCAGTGTATCGGGACAACCATTTTCCGAAGCAGAAATCAGCGTGATAGTATGGTCGCCTACTTGGTCAAACGTATATTGCAGGTTGCTGGAAGTGTCCACCAAGATTCCATCGACAAACCATTGCCAATAGTTGATTGTTCCTCCGCTGCTTGCCACTGCCGAAGCATCCACCAACTGTGCATTCTCCCGCCCGCAAAGCGCATCTACATCGAAATCCACTTCTACGGTAGGGGACTGTTCGAATGGGAAATATAAGGTCGTAGCACATGAAGCTCCTCCCTGAAACGGATAACAAATTACGGTTGCGGTGTCCCCTTCCACGGGATTAGGAACGATTATCGTTTGGGTGGTTTCTCCTGTGGACCACAGGTAGCCGCTAAATCCCGGAGGCGCACTCAAGGTAATATCGCGATCGCCCGGGCAAAAACGCCCTCTAATCACCAGCGGACCGCAGTAGGAATCTAAATAAGCATAACCGAAATGCCCGCCCAAGCCACAGTCAGTAGTGGTAAATTCTGCCGTAATAGTCGTCCCGATATAGGGCGTTAAATCGATTGCAACCAAAGTCCAGTTTTTAAACCAAACATCTTGGTTCGCAGTAGCCGTTGTTGCATTACAGCCATTTGTGGCATTTGCCGTTTGCCCGGTAAACGTTCCGCCATACTGATAACCATCCAAATTTGCGCGGGAAACCACATGATAGTAGCCACAAGTGATCGTGTCTCCCGTTATTCCATCACGAATCTGCACATCTAAAGAAGGTCGCACATCATCATCATGATTGCCATTGGTGGGGTCTTGAAAGACCACAGCATACTGATAAGTAAATAAGGCGTTATTCGGATCCACCATAAAGGTATAGGAAAGTCGCTCTGCCCCCCAGCCTACAGCACTATTTCCCAACTGTACAGAATAATTCCCCCCAAAAGGAGAAACAACCGGAATGGTGGAGACAAGCGGGTCAAAGCCTGTACCGCTTGTTATCTGGTGCCTAGTTCCATTTACGCCAGTATTAGGCACATTAATCACTCCGTTTTGATAACAACCGCTTGATGCGGTCCAACCTGTAAAATCTCCGTTTTCAAAATCGCTGTTTCCGCACTGGGCACGCACACCAATGCAACTATAAAATAAGAGAAGTATCCCCCAAAGCCCTGATTGTAAAAGTACGCATGCTTCAAAGCTTTAAGTGGTTTAGTATAGAACATAGATACGATATTTAAGGGTAAAAGTTGCACGATGAGGAAATTTATTTTTCTGCTCGTTTTTTTCAACCATTTCAATACCATTAGAAAAGAAGAACCGAAAATTAAAAATCAGACACTAATGTGCTCATTTTTTTCACCCACTTCGTCTAACGAATCAGTGTGATACTACCCTTCTGTGGCGGGATGGAGTGTCCGTCCAAGAACGTCAGTTCGAGTTCGTAAACGTACACGTTCGGGGCAAGCTGAATACCTTTAAATACTCCGTCCCATTTGAAATACGGGTCAGCGGATTCAAATACTTTTTCACCCCAACGATTAAAAATTCGGAAGCGCATTTCCAACCACGTACTTTTCGCACCGAAAATTTCGTAATAGTCATTTGCCCCATTTCCGTTTGGCGTGAAGGCATTCGGAATATAAACATTGTATTTGGGGATTACGGTTACAGGAATGTTACCGACTTCTACAATACAATCTAAGTCGTAAGGATGCACAATACCCTGCACTTCATAATAACTGCTCTTACTGAGCGACACTTTCACTACGTCACATGTCGTACAATCTAACCCCTCTGTCGGAGTCGATTTGTATTGAATATTAGAACCATAATTACTACTGAGTGTTATTGATTTACTTTCCCCCATGAATAGTACCAAAGAATCAGGGTCAGAAACAACAATCACATAAGTTGGTTGCTCAACTATAGCAGATGTATCCACAAAACAGCCATTATTGTCGTAAACACGAACAGGGTATGTACCTGCACGCAGGTTATAGAAAAACCCCCAGCTATTTTGTGTGATGGTATCCAATACGTATAAATAAGGAGCTGTTCCGTTCGAGGCCAGAACTACAATACTACCATCACTATATCCGTAGCAATTAGCCGGTTTAGGAGTTATCTGCACTTCCAAGGCAGACGGCTGTGTAATAATTACGTCTTGCTTAATCACACAATTGTTTTCATCAGCATACTGCGCAACGTATGTTCCCGCATTCAAACCGGAAAACATACCATTATCATTTGTTGCAACGACTGTATCACTTTGCCAAATACTGTAATGATACATAGGCGTTCCTCCCGCACCGTCTACCGAAATCGTTCCCACCGAATAACCATAACATTCCGGATTTGTATGCTCTGTTTCAATAAACAATTGAGGAGGTTGTGCCACTATAATGTCAGAAAGCACCAACGTACAACCGTTTGCGTCAGTTATGGTAACATCATAGCTACCGGAAAGAAGATTCACGGCAGAATCTGCGATACTCACATTTGGATTCCATGTGTAGGTATAGCCCGGAGTTCCGTTATTGGCATAAATCTGAATTTTACCTTGTGTACTGTCATAGCATAAGGCAGGTTCCGCCAAATACGTTGCCGTAAGTTGCGTAGGTTCTTTTACCGTTGCTGAAGCATACGCCACACAAGCACTGTCGTCCGTAACAGTTACATGATACTCCGAGGCCGGAAGCTGTGACGCTGTTGCGGAAAACTGTTGCGGAGCAGAATTCCACAAGTAATAATATTGCGGAGAACCGCCTGTAGCCGTTACCGTAAGTGAACCGGTATTGCCATTAAAACAAACATTGTCCACCGTATCTGTAACAGACGCTGTAAGCAATGATGGCTCACTAATGACCGTTGAATCAGTTGCCACACAACCGTTGTTGTCCGTTACTGTAATGATATACGTTCCTACTTTAAGATTTATAGCATTCGGTTGGGTCTGCAACGGAGACGCATTCCACACATAATTGTACGGGGTCACTCCACCCGCAGCTACCGAAAAGGCACGAGCAGAACTATCGCCAAAGCATTTTTCGTCATAGGAAGAAGCCGAAACGGTAAGCACCGGAGGTTCCGTAATGACTATAGACACTGTAACCGTACACAAATGATCGTCTGTCACCGTCAATGAATAAGTGCCAATCGGAATATTCGGAATTGCCACGACTGTATCACCGGTGCTCCATGCATAAACATAAGGAGGAACACTACCCATTGCAATAGCCGTAATGCTACCCGATGAATCGCCATAACAACGTACATCTGTTTTCGGAAGATTCACGGTAAGCAGTGACGGCTGAGAAACCTGTTGAGAAACAGTCGTGATACAACCATTCACATCGGTAATCGTGCAAGTATATGGACCAAAACTCAATCCTATGGCAGAATCTGCGGTTTGCACGGGATTGGTGTTCCATGCATACGTGTAGCCGGGAGTATTTCCTGTCACACTCGTAATCGTAATCGTACCATCACTGCTGCCATAACAAATAGCATCTGTATGCGTATGCGTTATTTGATATTGAGGCGGTTCGCTGATAGTAATACTGCTATCAAAAACACATCCCTTGGAATCCGTAACCGTAAAACTGTACGTTCCCGCAAGTATAGCCGTTGCTGAATCTAATGTGCTCACATTAGGGCTCCATGTATACGTGTATGGAGGAACTCCTCCCGAAGCATTCAGCCATATTTTTCCACTCGGTTCACCATAGCATATCGCATCTGCAGCTGCAGGAGCAATGACAATAGGAGGAGGAACAGTAATGGTTACCGTATCAAAAATTTGGCAACCTGCGGAATCAGTAATCGCCACCGTATAGTCGCCCGGAGCCAAATTGTAAATACTGTCCGTGCTATATGCTCCGTTGTTCCAATCAAACGTATATGGCGGATTTCCTGACTGTACACGTGCCACAGCATAACCGTCCTGCGAATCAAAACAAGAAACTCCGAATCCGGCAGGTAAAACAGTAGTTGCCGACAAACCCAACGGAACGGTTACCGTTTTGGTTAAGGTATCAGGGCAGCCCGATGTAGATGCTGAAATCAACGTAATATCATAGTTTCCCGGACCGGAAAAATTATAATCAAATGTACTGTCCGTTCCCACCAACACATTATTCACAAACCATTTCCATTCATTTATTTCTCCCCCGCTAGTCGCTACAGCCGAGGCATCCACCAACTGCGCATTGGTCGGTCCGCAAAAAGCATCTACCTCAAAATCTACATCTACAATTGGCGAACGCTCAAACGGAAAAGACAACACGGTGGCACAAGCTGCTCCCCCCTGAAACGGAGTACAAGTAACTCGAATGGTATCTCCTTCTACCGGATTATTCACTACTATGGATTGCGTATTTTGTCCCGTACTCCACTGATAAGCACTAAACCCTGCTGGCGCAGTGAGTGTAGCCACATTATCCCCCGGGCAGAAACGCCCCGAAATAACCAACGGACCTATCGTAGCATCTATATACGCATAACCATAATGTCCTCCTTGCGAGCAATCTCCTGTTCTAAATTCAGCCGTAATATTTTGCCCGATATAATCCGTCAAATCAATTGCCACCAACGACCAATTTTTCCAAACAACTCCACCTGTACTTTGGAATCCGGGAATATTTCCGCTGGCTACATAATTTTGATAACCGCATGGAATAGTTTGCCCTCCGGCATTTCTGATATCCACCTGAAATCTTGGTTGCTCATCGTCATCATGGCTCGGATCTTGCAAAATAACCGCATAGTGATAGGTCAAAACAGGATTCGCAGCATCAACCAAAAAGGTATAAATTAAACGTTCCGCCTGTGCCCCTGTAACAGCGTTTCCTAATCGACAAGAATAATTTCCGCCATAAGGCGAAACTACCGGAATGCTTCCGATAACGGCATCAAAACCGGCTCCACTTGTAATGTCATGCCTTCCGGCTACAATTCCATTCGTGTTGGCATTTATCGGACAACAGGTCCCAGTAAAACCTGTCCAGCCTGTCAGTGTTCCTGTTTCAAAATCTACGTTATTTTGGGAATAAACACTTACACTCCCACAGAACAACATGACCGTTGTAAAAAGCCGTTTTATGATGTGGTAGTTTGTATCTGTCATATCTGGGTTGGTCTTATTACCCGATGTGTTAATTTCGTTTTTAGCCCCGCTAAAGTAAAAAAAGAAATAATATTTAGCCATAAAAAACCGGATACTTATCCTCACCTTATCTCTTCGGGAACGACATATAGAGTGTTATTATTATCTTTGGGTTGCTATGCACACAAAAAATATCGCATCAGAAGCAGAAATCATGGAACTGCTAGAGGGCGTAAAAGACCCTGAAATTCCGGTGCTTTCCGTGGTGGATATGGGAATGATTACGGGCGTCCGCATCCATGAAAACGAAGTGGTGGTACGCTTCACCCCTACCTTTATCGGTTGCCCTGCCATTAATGTTATTAAGCAAAATATTCTGTCTCACTTACAGCAAAACGGTTTTGAAAATACGATAGTGGAAACCGACCTGGAAACCACCTGGACAAGTGACCGGATGACCGAAGATGGTCGAAAAAAACTAGCCCGATTCGGTATCGCTCCTCCTGCACCCAACAGCGGAGATTTGACGGAAGAACTACTGAATAAAGTAAAATGCCCGCATTGCGGCTCTGCTGATACTACACTGAATTCGCCTTTCGGCTCCACACTTTGTCGCGCTATTCGGTTTTGTTTTTCCTGCAAACAGGGATTTGAGCAGTTTAAACCGATATGAACAATTAAAAATTAAAAACCGGAAGACCTCCTGCTCATTTTTTTGACCCATTCATTAAATAAAAAGTGGCAATTTTTCTTTCTTTTTGCTTTATAAACTTTCTACTCGTTTCTTGTTCGTTTTTTCGCACTACATTGTCCCTCTACTTTTGATTTTCGATTTTTCAATTACTTAGAAGTGCGTTTCCATAAACTTCTGCGCTTCGTGGATGATTTTCGCTTGTCGTTTTTCCTCCAAATACACATGCGGGTCAGCAGTATATTCCAGTGCATCCATTTTATTTTTCAGCGGATGGATTGTTGCCAAATACGCCTCTTTGTATTGTTTCGAAAGCGGCTCGCTGAATTTCAAACTTTGTTTAAACGGATCTACCTGCTTGCCTTCTTTCCAAAAACGGTAGCACACGTGCGGCCCTGTCGCCAGTCCCGTGCTACCCACATAGCCAATCGTTTGCCCTTGCATCACGCGCTTTCCGGGATGCATCCCCTTCGCAATTCTGCTCATGTGCAGGTATTGTGTTTTATACTGTCCGTTGTGACGAATTTTCACATAGTTCCCATTGTAAACTCCGTGTCGCGCTTCTTCCACCACCCCATCGGCTGTCGCCAAAATCGGTGTGCCGTGAGGCGCAGCATAGTCTGTGCCTAAATGCGCACGCCAAACTTTTGACACAGGGTGAAATCGTTTCAGATTGAACTTGCTGCTGATACGCGCAAATTTCACGGGCGATTTTAAAAACTGCTTACGCATACTGTTGCTCGCTTCATCATAAAACGCGCCATGTCCCGCTTTGTCTTTTTCATAGTAAAACGCATAATAATCTTTCCCTCCGCTATTGAAAAGAGCCGCAGAAATTTCACCCTCTCCCAACGGCTTACCTTCTACCACATCTTCCGTGAAAATAATTTTGAATTTATCGCCATCTTGCACTTTGTAAAAATCTACCGTACAAGAAAAAATTTCCGATAAACGGACAGCCATTGCAGGATTCAAATCCAAATTATCAAACGTTCCGTAAAGTGAACCGCGAATAATGCCTGCTACCTCGCGCTTCCGTTTCTGCACTTCTTTCTGCCCACGATACACATACAACGAATCTGCTAAATTGAAAACGACAAATGCCGTCTTATTTTCTTCATAAATCATTTTTTTAGGAACAAATCCGGCTTGGGTTTCTTCCCCTAAAATGGTGTATGGATGCCCTGCAATAATTTTATTCGGATTAAAGACGTCTTTGGACTGCGCCAAAAGAGCATGAACCACTTGATTCGGCACTTTATTTTTCAGTAACACATCCGCAAACACCTCGTTTTTTTCAACCTTTTCCTCACGGACTATATAGTCGCTAAAATCAATTCCATACCTTATTGCAGAGGCTTTCGCGGTCACGTTTGAAGACACCAACGAGGCATCCGGTTTAATTTCTTTATTAGAATAAAAACCTGTGACAACAGCAAACAAGCCGGCAGAAACAACACCCGCCCCTACTTTGATTTTCTGAATCAACATTTTTTAATTTTGGGGCGAAGATAGTCTTCACAGATTCTCTGCCAAACAACATCTTTCCACAAATCTGTCAAAAGTTGCCTTTTATGGACAAACGCAATGACCGCAAACGGAATCGTGCTCGTTTTTTTCAACCACTTTGGCGTAATTATGCGGACGACTACTTTTAGCTTACATTAACCATTATAATCGTAAAATCCTTTGCCTGTTTTGCGCCCTAAATTTTTGGATAAAACCAATTGCTGCTGTATGCGTGACGGACGAAAACGCGGCTCGTTGTGAAACGCCTGAAACAGCGATGTGGTGACCGCAAAATTAATATCATGTCCCACAAAATCCATCAATTTAAATGCGCCCATTTTGAAACCTGCCGATTCCAAAAGTGTATCAATTGTTTCTTTCTGCGCCACTCCGTCTTCCAATAGTTTGAGGGATTCTACATAATAATGACGCGCCACGCGGTTCACAATAAAACCCGGGGAATCTTTGGAAACAACCGCCACCTTGCCGATTTTTTCGCACAAATTTTTCAGGGTATTCACGGTCGCTTCGCTTGTTTCTGCCCCGCGAATGACTTCTACCAAATTCATCAAGTGTGCCGGATTGAAAAAGTGCAAACCGGCAACACGACTCGGATTGGAAATATCTTGTGCAATTTCGGTAACAGACAGAGAAGAGGTGTTTGTCGCTAAAATCGTTTCGTTTGAATTATTCGCGGCAAGCATTGCAAAAAGCTCTTTTTTAATGTCTATCTTTTCCACTATCGCTTCAATAATCAAATCCGCTTTGATATTCGCAATGTTTTTCTCGTAGGAAATATTCGCGAGTGCCTTCGCTTTTTGCGCTTCTGTCAGTTTGCCTTTTTCGACCGCTTGGGAAAGATTTTTCTCAATGCCATTTTTCGCTTTCGCTAAAGCCGATTCATTGATTTCAAACAAAAAAACAGGATAACCTGCTTGTGCAAAAACCTGCGCAATCCCCGCGCCCATACTGCCTGCGCCACACACACCAATCGTTTTTATTTCCAGCATCACGAAAAAATTTGCGCCAAAGGTAAATTTTTACGGCAAGGAATTTTTGAATAGATTGTATTCTGTCACTTCCAAATGTTTGAGTACGCTAATGTCATTTTATTCAATCGATTATATGCTAAGATTCCGAAAATAATTGTGCAATGCAAAACATCGTTTAACTTTGCCACACAAAAAACGGAATTATGGAAACAGCAACACCAACTATATTTGAAATATATCAGGAAGCAACCCCGAATCCTGAAAGTTTAAAATTCATTACCAATCAGCATTTACTGCCAAATTACTACGCGGAGTTCAAACAAAAAGAACTGTGCGGAGAATCTGACTTAGCGGCTATGCTATTCAACTTGCCGTTTATACAATCGGTTTTTATTTCCAATAATTTCATCACTATTACCAAAAAAGTAGATTACGAATGGTATGAAATTACTCCGGAGATAAAACAGGAAATTCGCAAATTTATTTCCTCAGGGAAAAAAGTAGTAAGCGATGCGCTGTTGCAAAAAGGCAATGCCCCTGTAGCGCAACCAAGCGATAATCCCGAAGATAAAATCAAAGAATTGCTCGAAAAATATGTGCGCCCAGCAGTAGAAAGCGATGGTGGACGTATCGAATTCAAAAACTTTGAAAACGGAATTGTATCACTATCGCTGAAAGGCTCTTGTAGTGGCTGCCCATCTGCATCTATGACACTGAAAGGCGGAGTAGAAGGTTTGCTGAAACGCATGGTTCCGGAAGTGCAAGAAGTGGTAGCGATAGAAGAATAATGATGCCCAAATGGGTGGAAAAAACGAGGAGAATTTACTGAGTTGAAATAAAAAAGTCCCGATTAACGGGACTTTTTAGTGCCAATTATAGAAGAAGTTACGGCTTAATGGCTAATTTTCCGATGTCCAAAAGCATCCGTTTTCCAAGCGGTCCGCGCTCGTTACCGCCATACAAATAGGAGTCAAAAAACATCTTCGTGTAAATCACAGCAAATGAAGCGCAACTTTCATGACGGAATTTTTTTCCGGACATACGCAAGTGAACTCCTTCACTTCCATTTTTTACCATTGTTTGGTAAGCAGTAAGAGAATTTTGATAATTCACCGATTCGTCCGAATTGCAATAGCACAACTGCATTGGAGCTTCGGGTTTCCAATCATACACATTGTTTGAGAGCAAATACTTTTTGAATCCATTGTCGGGATTCGTCAAATAATCTTTCACAAACTCATCTTTCAAAGCTCTGTACGCCACTAACGGTAAGTGTTTATCCACTTCGCCCAAAGAATAATTTCCGTTTAATAGTGGCGGAATGATGGAATCGTATGGTGCTTTCAGCACTTCTGCAAAACTTGCCTCCGGCTTTTCCACATCATAGTATGATTTCACCAAGAGCATCAAAAAGCTTGGAGTACCATACTCTTTGTCCTTCGCTTCATCCACTGTCGTGAAAATATCGTAAGGTCCCGACATAGGAGAAGAGGCTGTTACAGGTAGTTCGTTTTTGTATTTTTCCTGCAATAATTTATGTGTAGCCATAGCCGCATGCCCACCCTGCGAGTAGCCTGTCAAAAACAGCTTATCGTTCAACTGATATCCCAAAATCGGATTGAGTTCTTTCACGGCAAGCATCATATCTTTTGATGCAGTAGCTTCACTTTCCGCATTCAAATATACTTGGTCTTTTTCGCCCGCGCCCAAACCAAAATAATCGGGCATCATCACCGCGTAACCATCGGTAGCAAAAATGAAACAAATGGTTTGCTCCCCGGAAAGCGACACTTTGCGTGCTTTGCGAAGTTCCGAACCATGATTGTAACTTAATAAAGGCAAATCTGTTTTTTTGCCACGCGGCAAAAAATACAAACCCGAAGCCACTACGGCTTCCCCTGTTGGATAATGCGAATTGTACAAAATTTCGTATACATCCACTGAATCTTTCGCTTTCACAATCATGCGGGGAATATTGCTCATCTTCCATTTCATGGCCATTTCCTCTTTCGAAAATGTGCGAACGAAACGATAGCTTTTAAGCGTATTTTGTGCTGAAACCGAAAACGCGACTCCCATTACCAGGAGTAGTGTAATGAATGTAGAAATTGACCTTTTCATAAGTGACTCAAAGGTCGTGCATCAAAAACAAAAAAGCCGAAGAATTAAACCAAGTACCGTTATTTTCAAGTGAACTGACCTTTTTCTATAATCCGATTAATCACTTCTTTGGTTTTTGACTTATCGCCCACTTTAGGTTGTTGCGAGCCAATTCATATTTAGGGTCTATTTCCAATGCTTTTTGTGCCGCATCTATGGCATTGTCCCATTCTTGCAGCGCAGTGTAAGCCGTGCATACATTGTTCCATGCCCAGGCATTATTGGGTTGAAGTGCTACACATTTTTTAGAAGCCGCTAAACTCTTGCGGTATTCGCCCTGCGCATAATAGTTAAAGCCCAAGAGAAAATAATCCTCCCCACTAGGGTGAAACGCTTTTTTTGCCCTCTCTGCTTCTGCAATATTATTTCTCAGTAGCGTATATTTAGGATTTCGTTTTAACCCCTTATTACCCCACTCAAGAGCGTCATCATACATTTTTAACGCATTGTATGCTGCTACCAAATTATTGATGACAATATCACTGGAAGAGTCCACCTGATAAGCCTTTTTAAGTTTGTTTATCGCAGCATTGTAATCCTTCTTATTGTATTGCTCAATCGCTTCATTGATTAGTTGAGAAAGAGTTCCTTTGACAAGCGTGTTCTGCTGCTCAGCAGGAGCCGATTTCTCCGCTATTCGAAAATTTTTCACTACTGCACAAACGGGGGCTCCGTCCACTTTTACTTCATACACGGTTCCCTTCGGAGGCCAATTATAAATTAAGCTCTGATTGTGTTTCGCTTCGGCAGCCATTTGAATCGTATAATCCCAGTCTGTTGAATTTTCATAGACCGATACAAATTTAAAACGAGGATTTTTATCAATGAAATGCGTCAGTTTTGTTGTTTCTCCATACCACAAACGCACCCTGGCTTTATGTTCAGTAGTCGCTGTCGTGTCATTTTTTTCAAGCCACTCAAAAGCGGGGCGCACCGCAACCCCGTAGTAATCCATCTCATAATTTTTAAATGCGCCCTTTGCGCCTCCAATCAGTGGAGAGAAATACAAACCCTGTAAAGGGTGGTTCGAAAAAACGAACAGGATGGGTTCTGAAATAAGGAAAAGAACAAAAATACCTAATGATAATCTTATTGACGTTCGTTTTATCAACCTAAATAATTCTACCCACGCCAATATCGCGACAATTACTACAGAAACTACCACAAATGAAAACTGGCGACAGGCATCGTACGTGTTTAAGTGTGATTGAATGATGCGAGCCACCGGAGCGAGTATCGAAAGCAGCAACAACGCATAGCAAGTGATACGCCAATTTTCTTTTCGCAAAAAGACAGGGATTAGAATCACAAAAATTAGAACGCCTATCACCGATAGTACAGGAATCGTAATATACATCCATCTTGGCACAAAATACCAGCGAAAGTCTTTCGGATTGAGCCACTGCCCTTCAAAAAGTTGTGGAAGGACAAGCGTTTCCCGAATCGCGCCAAGAGCCTTCATCGGAGCCAAAGGATTAAGAAATGGATTTTTCATTGCCCAAGGCCAAAACAGAGAAGCCCCTAAATAACCTACGACCGAAATAACAATAATCCATTGGGCGGTTTGAATGGCCAACTTACTATCAAGTGCATCGGAGAAGTATTGCAATAAAAAAAACAGTGCTACGGAAAAGAATAGATATGCAACCGCCAAAGGTCCCGCCTTCCAAGCCGCTATCGCGAAAACAAAGCTTGCCGCCAGCAAAACAGCCCTTACAAGCCGAATGCGAGGCATTTCCTTGATAAAAGAAACTATTTGCAGCATGCTGAAGGTGAAAAATGTAGCAAAAGGAATATCTTTTGCATTCGTCAAAGAATCGCCAAACAAGCGAGGCGTGAATGTGGCGACAATAATGGCAAACAAGGCAGCGCTCCAACTATCTGTAATTCGCTGCACAATCAACCCAATAAAAATAAACAACAATGCCCCGAAAAAAGCGGAAAGCATGTGCTTCATTTCATAAAAGTCCATTCCGCTGAAAACTGTACGATAAGCTACTTCTGCAATCAAACTAAACAAATCTCCTCGTTTTTGCTCAGCGATGTCAATTTTAATCGCCTCTCCTTGCTTTTCCAATTTGGGGTCATTAACCGTACGCGGAGCTGTCGTATCCGCCCCAAAATACCAAGCATATAGACTTTCCCCATAAATTCGATAATTCACCTCATCTTCTGTGATTCCTGCATGGTTACTTGCATAAGGCAAAGCAATAGAAATACTGACAGCCCAAATTAGAAACAGCTTAAAAGATAATGGAGATGCTATGAGTTTTTTCAGCATATTGACAAATGTAGTTTTTTATACCACAACATCAATGTTTGAAGTGGCGGATTCCCGTAAACACCATCGCTTGCCCGTTGGCATTTGCCGCACTAATTGAATCTGCATCTTTAATACTTCCACCGGGTTGCGCAATAGCTACAATTCCCGCTTCATTCGCAATATTCACGCAATCCGGGAACGGGAAAAATGCTTCCGATGCCATTACGGCTCCTTGCAAATCAAATCCAAATGCTTTTGATTTTTTGATGGCTGACTCGAGTGCATCCACTCGCGAAGTTTGCCCACAACCCATTCCAATCAGTTGTTTGTTTTTCACAAGCGTGATACCGTTTGACTTCAAGTGCTTCACGGCTTTTATCGCAAATTCCAAATCAGAAAGTTGCGCGTCTGTTGGTGTTTTATCCGTCACCGTTTTATAGGTTTCGCGCGTCTCCGAACTAAAATCAATATCTTGCTCCAGCACGCCATTCAACAATGATTTGAAGATTTTTTTCGTACCGATTTGCACTTTTTGTTTCAGAATAATGCGGTTCCTTTTTTGTTTCAAAATTTCGAGTGCATCCGCGTCATAATCAGGAGCCGTCAGCACTTCAAAAAACAAAGAGTTCATCTCATTTGCCGTTGCAGCATCTACTTTTCGGTTCGTTGCCAATACTCCGCCAAAAGCCGAAGTCGGGTCGCAAGCGTAAGCCGCTTTGTAAGCTTCCAACACATTTTCACGCACCGCCAAACCACAAGAATTTGTGTGTTTGATAATCGCAAATGCAGGTTCTGCAAACTCCGCAACTAAATTTACCGATGCTTCCACATCTACTAAATTGTTATACGACAATTCACGTCCATTCAAAACATCAAACACTTCGTTCAAATCGCCATAGTACGTCCCTTTTTGGTGTGGGTTTTCACCGTAACGAAGCGTTTGCGAAGCATGCAAACTTTGTTTGAAAACCGGCAATTCTTCCGTTTTATTGAAGTAGTTGAATATTTGCGTATCGTAGTTAGAAGAGGTCGCGAAAGCCTTGGCCGCAAAACGTTTTCGGTCTTCGATAGACGTTTCTCCTTGCTTTGCATCAAGCAATTCAATCAAATCGCCATAATGATTTCTATCCGAAACAATCAGTGTGTCTTTGAAGTTTTTGGCTGTAGCGCGAATTAGTGCGATTCCGCCAATATCAATTTTTTCGATAATTGTTTGTTCATCTGTGGTGCTTTTTACCGTTTCTTCAAACGGATACAAATCCACAATCACCAAATCAATCAAGGGAATTTGATGTTGCGCGAGCTGCAATGTATCATTAGGATTATCTCTCCGCGCTAAAATTCCCCCAAACACTTTCGGGTGTAGCGTTTTTACTCGTCCGCCCAAAATTTCAGGAAATCCTGTAAGGTCTTCAACAGCCTCTGCATTCACACCCAAATCATGGATAAATTTTAGTGTTCCTCCCGTGGAATAAATCGTTACGCCCAATCCGGCTAAACGTTTAACGATTTCATCTAAGCGGTCTTTGTAATAAACGGAAATAAGTGCGGAAGTAATTTTTTTAGGCATTGCTGTTGTTTTAGGGCGCAAATGTAGGAAAAAACACAAAAAGGAAAGCAGGACACTTGTCCTGCTTTCCTTTTTACAAACTATGTTTGAAATTACTGAATCGTTATATGCTGTAACATTCTTCTGTAGTGCCAAAAGTAATATGTTTTTCCGGCAACGGTTGTTGAAAAACGGTGAAGCGCGTGCACCGCTATACCACCATAAGTTGCTCCGGACGGAATGCATTTCAAATCGGAAGCGGAAAAAGCAAGAGATGTTGCATTGCCTTCAAACATTTTTGCGGCTACTACTACTTCCGAACCAGAAGCATCCGGAGCTTTAAACTCTACCAATATGCGTTCTGCATTAGCTACCTCCGATGCGAGCGTAACGGTATGACCACTTGACTTAGTGACACTATTCCCACTTGTAATTATTGGATATCCCGGCCAAACACCATTGGTTACCGTTGCAGAAGCAAGATCTCCCGCCCCAACTATATTATATGTAACCGGCTGATTGCCGATGTCATGCGCAGTATAAGTAAAGATATACGCTCCAAACAGCCAACTCCAAGAAAAAATCCCTTCGTTTATTGTAATGTTTAAACTTTCCACCTGCCCGTTTTGCAATCCGGAAGAAGTATTTTTAAAGAGTGCCGAACCGGAAGAAGATACCGTATTGATAGTATCATTCTCTCCGGCATAAGTTCCCAAAACAATAATCGCACTTTGGTCTGATGGATTCATATAGGTTCCTCCTACATTATCAAAATCACAACTTGTGGTAGTCGTGTCTTTTTTGCAAGAGACGAGCAACATTGCGCAAGTCATCATGCCGATTAATACTTTTTTCATGTTTTAGTTGATTTGATTGTTCTATAATTCGAGGTCAAAAAAGAGAAAAAAATTTAGATAAAAAAACCAAAAAACAGAGATTACTTACCGCTTGATTATGTAAAATGGAGTAAAAAAATGAGCAGGTTTAACTTTATTCTCTTGCATAAAATATGCTCACAATAAATTACTAACGCAACATAGTTGCATTTTAAAAAACAAATTATATTATTGCAACTCAATTGCATTTAATCATGAATAGTAGAAACACCAAAGCAAAAGAAGAAGTCTTACGTATTTTGCAGAATTCGGAACTTGCACTGTCGCATACGGATATTGAAGAAAAAACAGCTGTAACCTTTGACCGCGTTACGCTGTATAGAATCTTAACTTCGTATGAGCAAAAAGGAATTGTCCATAAAATCATTGGAATGGACGGCAAAGCGCGCTACGCCACCTGCAAAAATGATTGCCACAAGGGATATCATCAGCATGATAACCATTTACATTTCGGCTGCAACAACTGCGGCAAAATGTACTGCTTCGACAATAAAGTGATTGACCTCAGAATGCCGAAAGGATTCAAGGTTGCGCAATTTAATTATGCCGTTTACGGAACATGTGAAGTCTGCAATGCGTAAAAACCAATCGGACGATTTAGCTATGAAACAATTTAGGAATAAACATCATAAACGTTGGGAGTTGAATGTTGAAAAACACTTTCGACTCCTTGTTTTTATCTGTTCCTACTCAATTCTCCTCGTTTTTTCAAACCATTTGGCGGCTCAATGCAATTACGCTATTCACGGATTGATATCCGAAGAACACACGAATGAGCCGCTGGACTTTGCCGTCATTCAACTCATAGAAACGAAGCAAACTATTTACACCGACTCGGTCGGAAAATTTACATTCACCAATCTCTGCAAAGGGCAATATACCTTACTCTTCACACATGCAGGTTGCGAAACAGAAAGCAAAAGTTTATACCTGCAAAACGACACGACTATTTTGCTGCAACTGCACCACAATGAAATTGACCTGAACGAAGTCGTGGTGTCGCAGCACAAACGAGAAAGTGCCCCCACACAGCAAGTCGAGGTGCTAAAAGAACAGACACTATTCGCCACACGCGGACTCCCTTTAGGCGATGCGCTCGCCACAATTACAGGAGTCAGTGTTTTAAAAACAGGCGCAACCATTGCCAAGCCGATGATTCACGGAATGACCGGAAATCGTATTTTACTCGTGAATAATGGCGTGCGTTTGGAAGGACAACAATGGGGCGCAGACCACGCACCGGAAATTGATGTGTATTTGGCGAAAAAAATTACGGTTATCAAGGGCGCATCAGCCATTCGCTATGGAAGTGATGCGATTGGAGGAGTTGTGCTGTTGGATCCCGACCCGCTACCGACCAAAAACGGTATTGGTTCAGAAATAAATTACACTTATGGAAGTATAAATCAGCAACACGATATTTCGGTAACGGTGCAAGGGAATCACAAAAAAGCTCCGGCTTTCAGTTGGCGAACACAAGGCACTTTCAAGCGTGGCGGAAATGTACGTACTCCGAATTATTATCAAAAAAACACCGGCTTTTATGAAGCCAACGGCTCTATCAATTTAGGTTGGAAAAAAGAAAAATATGGCATCGAAGCCTTTGCCTCTTATTTCAATACACACATCGGAATTTTGTCTATTGCGCACACCGAAAGTCTGCAAGATTTATACGCTGCTATCAATGCCCAAACACCTAAAGAAAGTGCAGGATTTTCATACAAAATCAGCCGTCCGTATCAGGCAGTAGAACATATTTTGGGCAAACTGCAAACCTACTACAGCTCCCGAAAAGGGACGATACACTTTTTCGCGGCATATCAACATGATACCCGCCAAGAATTTGATAAATATTTACCTCGAAACGACTCTATAGCGGCACTCAATCGCCCACAAATGCAACTGAAAATCCAAACCGTCAATGGCGAACTCGCATGGGAATACCGTTTTAAAAAATGGGAAAGTATTGTGGGCGCACAGTTTTTTACACAAACCAATAACTATAAATATGCATTTCTGATTCCTGCGTATTGGAATATGAATGGCGGAGTATTTGCCGTAGAGCGATGGGCGAATGAAAAAATGGAAGTAGAGTTGGGAGTGCGTTTGGACTATCGGTGGATGCAAGCGATGTTTTACAACAAAGCCGCAAAAACGCATCAATATATTATGCCGACCGTTTCGGCAGGTTTCGATTATCACATCAGCAAAAATTTGAAATGGAATATTCACGCAGGGTTAGCGTGGCGTGCTCCGTCAATGAACGAACTTTATATCAATGGCGTTCACAGCAGCATTGCTACACTCGAAATTGGCAACCCGAATTTGAAAGCCGAAAAATCGCTGAACATTTCCACCGGAATTGACTACTCGCAAAAATATGTGCACCTTGACGCAAGCCTTTACACGCACTTATTCAAAGACTTTATTTATATGAAACCGGACACGCACCCAACGCTCACCATTCGCGGTTGGTTTCCGGTAGCGCGCTACGTGCAAACCGATGCAGCCATCAGTGGAAGCGATATTAATCTAAGGGTATTGCCTGTGAAAGGCTTAGAACTTTCAGCAAAAGCGGCCTTGATTTTTGCACTGAATCTGAAAACAAAAGACTGGCTGGAAATGATTCCTGCACATCGTGTCAATTATGGCATTCGCTACACGATTGACGGCAAAAAATCATTCCGAAATTTGTATTTCGGATTCAATGTTTCGCAAGTTTTGAAACAAAATCAATTGCCTCAAAATAATACCGATTATTTACCTGCACCCAATGGCTATTGGCTGTTGAATTTTGACAGCGGTACAGAATTTTTTGTGTTCAACCAAAAAATAAGCATCGGTTTCTCCATTCAGAATATGCTAAATAAAGCGTACCGAGATTATATGAACCGATTCCGTTATTTCACAGACGAAGCAGGAATCAATGTGATGTTACGACTGAAAGTGCCGTTATTTTTTCACTAGATTAATGATTAAAACAAACACCGCAAATGGAGTGAAAAAATGAGGAGAAACGAAAAATAAACAATTAAACGCCATACAATGAAAACAAAAAAACAAAAAACAATTTGGGGCTTCGTGATTTTATTGGGAGCAAGTGCAGCATTTCAATCTTGCAAACCGGAAACCCCTACACCCGATGAAAATGAGGTAATCACAACACTTTCCGTAATTGCCACGAATGGTTCAAACACAGAAACATTTACGTTTCGCGATTTAGACGGAGCAAGCGCAAATCCACCCGTGCAATTTGACACCATCAAACTGACCGCAAACCAAACATACAACGTGAAATTATGGTTGTTAGACGAAACCAAAAATCCAACTGACACGCTCTCTAACGAAATTGCGGAAGAAGCAGACGAGCATCTTTTCTTTTTCACACCAACACCAAGCGCATTGGCGGCTGTTACAATCACTGACCACGAA
>JAEYZB010000091.1 GCA_023428205.1 Bacteroidota bacterium
ATTGGAGTCCTGCCACGTGGGCAAAAATCCATAAATTTATGGAAGAATTTCCGGCTGTTTGGGAGGAGTTCGACCAACTGCTTACTCGCAACACGATTTTTATGAATCGCTGTATAAATGTAGGCGCAATTTCTGCCGAAAAAGCCATCAGCTACGGTTTTACCGGTCCGAATTTGCGTGCTGCCGGTGTGGATTATGACATTCGTAAAATAAATCCGTATTCGTCTTACGAAGACTTTGAATTTGATGTTCCGGTGGGAACGTCAGGGGATACGTATGATCGCTACATGGTTCGCCAAGAAGAGGTGCGCCAAAGTTTGCGCATTATTCGTCAGGCGTTAGATAAATTGCCGGAAGGACCTTATCACGCGGATGTTCCCGATTATTATTTGCCTCCGAAACATGAGGTGTACAACAATATGGAAGCCTTGATTTATCACTTCAAAATCGTGATGGGGGAAATTCCTGTTCCTGCAAAAGAAATTTATCAATGTGTGGAAGGAGGTAATGGAGAACTTGGATTCTATTTAATTTCTGATGGAAGCCGTGTGCCGTATCGCTTGCATTTCCGCAGACCATGCTTCATTTACTATCAAGCGTTCACTGATTTGATTAAAGGAGGATTATTGAGTGATGCGATTTTGGTGTTGAGTTCACTGAATGTGATTGCAGGGGAATTGGACGCATAGTCAAATCAAAAAGTAGAAATCAAAAAGCAAAAACTAGAAGAAATGAGTAACATCCAATTTAGCGATAGACTGACAAATAGAATAAACACGCTGATTTCGCGCTTTCCGGAAGGGAAACAAAAGAGTGCGTTGCTTACGATTTTGCACGAAGTGCAAGACGAATACGACAATCATTTGACAGTGCCTTTGATGGATAAAGTGGCGCAAATCCTTAGTATAAAACCGATAGAAGTGTACGAAGTGGCTACATTTTACAGTATGTATAATCAACAACCTGTCGGGAAATATATGTTGGAATTTTGTCGCACGTCTTGCTGTGCGATTCGTGGTGCTGAAAATATGATAGAATACGCTTGTCAAAAATTGGGCGTGAAAGAAGGTGAAGTAACGGCAGACGGTTTGTTTTCCGTGAAAGGCGTGGAATGTTTGGGTGCTTGCGGCTACGCACCGATGGCGCAGATAGGCGATTTCTACCACGAATTTTTGACGAAAGAAAAACTTGACGATTTGATTGAACGCTGTCGCAAAGGCGAAGTAGAGACAATCAGTGTACCATAAAAATTTGTAGGGCAGAAAACTTTCTGCCCTTTTGTTTTAAATCCAAATCCTTTGTCTCATCGAATTGACATACACACGCACATAATTCCCGAAAAACTGCCGCGTTGGGCGGAAAAATTCGGGTACAAGGGCTTCATACACCTTGATCATCATAAACCTTGTTGCGCGCGAATGATGAAAGACGATGAGTTCTTTCGCGAGATAGAAGCGAATTGTTGGGACGCTCCAACGCGCATTCACGAATGCGATCATCACCATGTTTCCATGCAAGTGCTGTCTACCATTCCCGTCATGTTTCACTATTGGGCGAAACCGCAAGATTGCTTGGATACATCACGTTTTTTGAATGACCATATTGCGGAAATCGTCCATCAATTTCCAACACGTTTTCAAGGTTTGGGAACAATACCGATGCAAGCTCCCGAACTCGCAGTAAAAGAAATTGAACGCTGCAAAAAAATCGGTTTAAAAGGGATAGAAATCGGCACGAACGTGAACGATTTGAACTTGAATAAACGCATGTTTTTCCCGATTTACGAGGCCTGTGAAGCCTTGGATATGGCGGTGTTCGTACACCCTTGGAATATGCTTGGCAGCAAACAGATTGATAAGTATTGGTTGCCATGGCTTGTGGGAATGCCTGCGGAAACGACCCGTGCGATTTGCTCCATGATTTTTGGCGGTGTATTTGCGAAATTCCCTAAACTGAAAGTTGCGTTCGCGCACGGAGGAGGCTCGTTTCCATACACCATTGGACGTATTGAACAAGGCTATCTCGCGCGTCCTGATTTGACGGCTTTAGATAATGATGTAAACCCGCGTGAATACTTAGGAAAGTTTTATGTGGATTCACTCACGCATGATGCGAAAGCTTTGCAGTTTATTGTTGATTTAGTCGGTAGCGATAAAGTGATGTTAGGAACAGATTATCCGTTTCCGCTTGGCGAACAGGTGCCGGGTGAAGTGATTGAAGAACTTCAAGTCTCGCAAAAAATAAAAGACCA
Source organism: Bacteroidota bacterium (assembly GCA_023428205.1). Taxonomy (GTDB): domain Bacteria; phylum Bacteroidota; class Bacteroidia; order Chitinophagales; family LD1; genus CALAYL01. The sequence goes on from JAEYZB010000091.1 coordinate 2,252, forward strand.
ACTTTTGTTTGAGAATGCGAAGGAATGGTTGGGCCTTACATTGTAAATGGGTGAAAAAAACGGGCACGTTTTACATTCTCCCTTTTCTTAATAGCCACAATTTAATGTATCGATTTAGCGTGGCGTAAGCCGCTAAAAAGGAAATCACAAATCCGACCAAGCCATCTCTGAATCCTTGTTTGATAAAGTAGTGTTTCACGAAGCGAAACCAAGGCTTTAAAAGGAAATGATAAGGCGTGAGCGTGCCTGTTTTTTTATCGTAATCCTTTGCTTGCCAAGTAGCATAACGGTTGAGTTTTGCAATGTGATTATCAAAGGTTGTATATGTATTGTGATAAAAATGGTTTTTCAAGAAACCAACTTTTCCGTCTGCAATAATTTCAGCGTGTACCATTTTATCTTCGTAGCGGCATTTGCTCTTGCGAAAGAGACGAATGACTTTGTCTCCTTGCCAACCGCTAAACTGTACTTTCTCGCCCATAAAATGGTTGTCGCGGTAAATCCAATAAGCGACAATATCGCTTGGTGGATTTTTCAGCACATTCAAAATTTCTTCGCGCAGTTCATCCGTTACGCGCTCATCAGCATCAACGAGCAAAATCCACTCATTTGTAGCTTGCGGAATTGCCCAGTTTTTTTGCGAAGCAGAATATCCGTATTCGCGCTGAACGATGAAGTTCGTGAATCGTTCAGCGATTTCAATCGTTTTGTCTGTACTGAAGCCGTCCACCACCATTATTTCATCGGCAAAATTTACCGATTCTAAAACAGCTTGAATGTTGTGCTCTTCGTTTTGTGCGGGAATGATTGCAGTTAGTTTTTCCATCATTTTGCTTTCGTTTCGGCTATGTATTTATCGACCAATTCTTCCAATACCGTCAATGGTACAGCTCCGTTTGTCAATACTACGGTGTGGAATTTCCTGATGTCAAATTTATCACCTAATTCTTTTTTTGCTTTCTCGCGCAACGCCAAAATTTTCAACATTCCGACTTTGTAACCGGTTGCTTGACTTGGCCACAAAAAGTAGCGTTCAATTTCGTGTTGAATGTCGCCCGCTGCATTCGCGGTGTTTTTCAAAAAGTAATCAATGGCTTGTTGTTTCGTCCATTTTTTGTGGTGGATTCCGACATCCACGACCAAACGTGCCGCGCGGAAAATTTCCATACTCAACCGTCCGAAATCGGAATACGGATTTTGATACAAACCGATTTCCTTCGGCACGAGTTCCGAGTACAATCCCCAACCTTCAATATAGGCTGTGTTGCCGTCATATTTACGGAATTTTGGAACGCCTGTGAGCTCCTGTGCAATCGCAATTTGCATGTGATGTCCCGGTAAACCCTCGTGATAACACAAGGCTTCCATTTGGTAGTTCGGCTCATCGTTCATATTGTAAAGGCTTACATAAAAACGACCCGGACGCGCACCGTCTTCTGATGGACTTTCGTAAAACGCACCGGCAACCGACTTTTCGCGGAATTTTTCTACTGCCATAACTTTCAGCGGAGCTTTGGGTTTTACTTCAAACAATTTATCCAAATAAACGTTTGTAATTGTGTCCAAATAATTCGTACAATCTTGTAGCAAAGATTTTCTTCCTTTATCGTCATTGCTGTATTTGAATTGAGGGTTAGTGCGCATAAATTCAAAAAACTCTTGCAACGAATCCGATTTGAAATTTACTTTTTTCATTATCGCTCGCATTTCATTTTGAATGCGGGCCACTTCTTTCACGCCTGTTTCAAAAATTTCATCGGCAGAAAGATTGGTGGTGGTGGTTCTACGGAGTTTGTATTCGTAATATTTATCTCCGTCTTTCACCGCCCAGATGCCGTTATCAGCCGTTTGTTTTTTCTCCAACTCCAACCAATATGCCAAGAAATTTAAGTACGTTTCTTTCACCGAATTTTTTAAAACTTCCTGTGCTTTTTCTTTCAATTCTTTCTTCTTTGCTTCATCAATTTTCAGCGCATTTACTTTGGCAGAAAAATCCGTGTACAAAATGTTTGAAGCATCTGTTTTATCCAATCCGGCAATGAAATTTTTTACATCATCTGTTACATAATGAAACGTGAATTTTGGTGGAATCATTCCTAACGCTTCGCGTTTTTTCAGTTGCGCCAAAACCTGTTCAAACACTTTCGGAATGCCAGTCAAACGACTAATGTACGCTTCAGCATCAGGCAAGGAGTCAATTTGGTGAATGTTGATGAGGAATGACGGAATGTCGTTGTGTTCTCCACCCATTTGCGAAATCCAGTAACCGTGGTTCAGCCATAGCGAATCTTCGGCTAAGTGGTTCACATTTTCTTCATAAAGACGAATGCTCAAACGCGCACTTTCATTGATACCCGCGGTGTCAATTTTCTTTAGCGAATCCAAGGTTTCACGCGAAGCGGCTGCTTCAATGTGCCATTGATTTTCGCTGCGGTCGCCCCATTTATCGTTATTGAGTTTCAGGCCGATATAGCCCGCAAATTCAGGGTTTCGGGCAATAGATTCATCGAAACGTTTATCCAAATATTCAATGACTTTTTGCGAATTGGCTGCGATTTCTTCTGCTGTATAGTGTTTTTTTTCTTTGCAGGACGACACTATTGCCAATACAATAGTTGATAAAATGAGTTTGCGATACATTTCTAATCTTTTGCGTAAAGCTAAAGATTAATGGTTAATGGTCAATTGTTAATGCTTAATGAGGCGAAAGGGGTGGAAAAAACGAGGAGGATCGGCTTATTAAAATATAAAAGCGGGCATTTCAGAATGCCATTGAGCTACTATTGCGCGGAATAGTTAATAAGTAATTACTAGCCCTAATGTAGGCAGTGGGACAGCGCGACTGTTTCCGATATATTTGTATTGAAACCGAGAAGGGTCATTAGCATCTTGTAAAGGCGTTTTGCCATCGGTATCATAAACCGGTGAGAAAATTGGCGCCTGAGGGGTTTTGGATAAATAAAAATTTTGAACATCTACATACAATTCAAAACTCCACTTTGTCAGATACCATTTTTTGGTTATTCGAATATCAGCGGAGTGAAACCACTTTGCCCTGGAAGAGTTGATGTTGTTATAATCTAATATTCCGGGGTTAGATGGATTGTATCGCGTATAAAGTGTTGATGCCGCAATATCATAAGGGGTATATGGAGCTCCTCCTTGTATGCGATAGCGTAAACCGATTTCCCAATTGCGTTTAAACTTTTTGCCTCCGGTCATAGAAATAATGTGTCGAGTATCCCAGCTACTCGACACATATTTGTCAAATGCGTCTTTAAACTGGCTCCAGAATAGTGTGTAGCTGACAATCCCATAAAACCCTTTGTATAATTTTTGCTCAAACAGAAATTCCGCGCCATAGCTTCTTCCTTCGCTGGTTGATTTTGCAGGGCCATTGCCTACTACATTAAATCCTCCGCCTTGATTTGCTACGGAAATATTGTTGTCTAGCATAAACGGGACATTATAATAGTGTTTATAAAAACCTTCCACCGAAATGCGACTATTGATTGGTGTTGTATATTCAATACCCGCTACGGCATGTACATTTCGCATATAGGTGAGCCGTTCTTTGTTGATGAGCAATTTTGTTGAATCTTGGTAGCCGAGAATGGTGTAAGACGGTAACTGATGGTAATAGCCGGCATTCATGTTGATGCGAATATTTTGAGGCATTTTTATAGAAAGCGATACTCGCGGAGAAGCCTGTCGCCATAATTCCGCCATATTTTTGTTGTAATTATTTCCATCAAAACGAAGACCAAAACCAAGAATGAGAATATCTTTAAATAAGGTGGAACTTACATTCGCAAATGCACCATATTTGTGCATATTAAATTTTGAGCTAAAATCGATTTTTACTAATTCTTGTTGTGTGAATTGGGCGTCATAAAACGAAGAATTGTTGGTATAGCGGGCAAATTCATAATTAATGCCGACATCATATTTTAATATTCCTTTTCTTCCTTTGTATTCAATACGAAATTTATTTTCGGCTTCTGTGGAGCCATATTCCGTGATTTTTTCTTGGCTCTTGTCATTATCCTTCCATTTATTGAATTTATTCACCAGCATGTTGCGGCTCAGAAATACTTGCAAATAACTATTCTCAAAATAGCGGGTGTATTTACTGCCTATCATGTAAGTCATTTGAGTTTGCTCCGGTAAAATGCCTAATAAATATTGCTGATTTTCGTCCGGATTTTTGATTTTGGTATTCAGTACATTCACGTCATAGGCACTGAGAAAAAGAAAAACGAACTCATCTTTAGGCGTTATTTTCCATTTTACTTTTGCTTGTGCGTCAGTATAGGTT
>JAEYZB010000020.1 GCA_023428205.1 Bacteroidota bacterium
GCTGGAAGCTGCGGTGCGCGAACATGGTGTAAAAACGATTGGGGAAGTGACATTGGCGGTATTGGAAGTGGACGGAAATATTAGCGTGATTTCTGACTCCTTTACAACAAAAACAAAGAAGAAGCGCAAACTTCATAAATCATTACTTAAGTAAAACAAAGGCGATGTCGGATCTATTTGACTCGATAAATAAAAGCGTGAGTCGCTATGTTTCTTTCACAGAGGAAGAGCTGGTAACATTTAATTCCCTTTTGGAATATAAGAAGGTGCCCAAAAAAACGATGCTGTTGCGCGATGGCGCAGTATGTAATTTTGAGGCATTTGTAGTGCGAGGCTGTGCAATGAAATATTATATTGATGAAAAAGGCACAGAAGTCATTTTGCAATTTGCGGTAGAAGATGGTTGGATAAGCGATATTGCCAGTTTTTCAGAGCAAAAACCAAGTATGATGTATATTGAAACGTTAGAAAATAGTGAAATGCTACTGCTCTCTCCAAAAACGAAAGAGGAAATACTTTCCCGTATTCCTAAATTTGAGCGAGTGTTCCGTATTTTGGTGCAACGGAATCTTTCTACTATACAGCAACGACTATACACAACTATCGCAAAAACCGCACAGGAGAGATATCTGGAATTTATCAAACAATATCCGACAATTTCGAATCGTGTTGCGCAGCATCACATTGCTTCGTTTTTGGGCATTTCACCTGAATTTTTGAGCAAAGTGCGCGCTAAAATAGCGAAGCACGAATAATTCCTCATTCCCAAAAAAATGTTAGGTTTGACAAGTGCCATTATACGTTGGCAAGAGAATCGTATCAAACCAAAAAATCTTTAATTATGAATAAAAAAGCAATAGTTGTCGTATGCGTGTCAGTTTTTGTCATGCAAACACAAGCCCAATCATTTGGTGACTTTTTAAACCAAGCTGCGAAGGTTTTGGGAGTGGAATCGTCATCAACCCAAAACTCTTCAAGTACTAAAACGGCACCGGCTTCCAATACACAAACGACTACTCCTGCGAGTGGAGGCAAAGTGATAAATTCAAGCGGGACCTCTACAACAACGACTGCTACAGGAGACAAAGGAACGGTGAAAGGTAACACGACAAATACGTCCACTACTACCGGAGGAAAAGTAGGGGTTGGGACAGGCGGGGCTTCCACGACCACCACAACAACCACCACGTCTTCGAGTAACTCAACAGGTTCAAGTAGTAGCGGAGGAGGATTGGGTGGAATAATTGGCGGAGTAGTTGGTGCCGTCACGGGCGGAGGCGGTTTTACTGAAGGGGAGGCTGGAAATGCAATTAAACAAGCCTTAACACAAGGGATTACGAATGGCGTAAATATTGTATCGCTCACGAATGGTTATTATGGGAATAATTTGATTAAAATTCCTTTTCCGAAAGAAGTGCAAGTGGTAGCAACGACTTTGCAATCCATCGGTGCGGGCTCGCTGATTGATAAATTAGTGCTGCAAATGAACCGCTCGGCAGAAGGAGCTGCGAAAGAAGCACTGCCGATTTTCACCAATGCTATTACACAAATGACCGTTACAGATGCTGTCAATATTGTGTCAAATAAGCAAAGTGATGCTGCTACGCAGTTTTTAAAACGCGTAACCTACAATCAATTAAAAGCAAAGTTTAATCCGAAAATCAAAGGTGCGCTGGACAAAACAGGAACTCCTGCTATTTGGAATACCATTACAAGTACATACAACAAAGTGCCGTTTGTAAGACCGGTAAATACAGATCTTACGGATTATGTAACAGGTAAAGCCTTAGATGGTTTATTTATTGTGGTAGGACAACAGGAGGCCAAAATCCGAAAAGATCCCGCAGCACAAACAACGGCATTGCTGCAAAAAGTATTCGGAGGGAAATAAATCACTAATGACTATAAATAGATAACGTCCGTAAAGTTTACGGACGTTATCTATTTATATAAACCGGAAATTATTTTTTCTGTAACTCCAATATGGTATGACTCAGTCCTATATTGTCCGTCCTGTTTACGATACGAAATCCGGCTTCGTCTATCAATTTAAAAAAAACATCGCTGTCGTACATTTGACTGTTCCCATTTGCCATCGTAGTGAAATATAAAGAGGTCATTTGTAAACAGAATGCTGAAACAGGAAAACGCTGTGCATCCCAAAAGGTTTCATTGATAAAAACGCGTCCGTTAGCATCTAATGCCTCATAACACTTCCGCAAAATGGCAACTATTTCTTCTTCCGCAAAACAATCCAAAAACTGACTCATCCATATAATGTCATATCCTTTTGGCAAGTTCGCTTCTTTATCTAGCATATTTATTGAGTAGTAAGTGGCGCGATTTCCATAACCAGCCTGTTCAATATTTACTTTAGCTACATCTAATTGTATCTGCAAATCGACCAGCCCCATTTCTACATCTGCATTATAATCCATACATGCCAACGAAAACTTTCCTGTATTGGCTCCAATATCCATTATTTTTTTCGGGTTTGAAGCAAACACTATCGGCAAGGCTTTAGGGAAAGCGGTATCAGAATAATAGTGGTCGAAATTAAACCAACTAGTTTTAGCCGGTTCAGGAAGATGGGCAAGTCCCTGATATATAGTTTCCCATTTTCCTAAATATTTTAGGCCTTCCGGACTACCTTGATTTAACGATTTTTCCAGTTCTTTCGCCCCTTCGTAGCATACATCTTTCATAAAATCCGTATTGACAACCGTCATCGGATGGTTGATGAAAAAGGATCCGGTTTTGGATAGAAAATACCGCCCATCTTTACGATAGACGAGTCCTATTCCCAGTCCTGCTTCCAATAATATTCTCACGGCATAATGGCTCATTTTTACCTTGTCTCTAACCTCCTCAATAAACAGCCCTTTGTCAAGTTCAGACTCGATCGCGCTTAAAATTCCTTTGTCGCGTAGCAAAACGGAAGCTTGAAAAATATAGGGTGCAAACGCAATATATTGTGCTTGCGAAATGGCATGTAGGGCAGAGGTATTGTCTGCATCAAAAAGACTCGGTTTTTCTGTTGTTTTTGTCATTAGGTAAGTGATTTTAAACAAAGATATTTTTGTATGGGAGAATGCGAAATTTCCTGTCAGATGTTTTCGGCAGTATTTTTATTGGGCTTTTCTTCATTCGAAAAATAGTTTTTACGTTTACGCATTATGCATTTTGAACGAAAAGACCTAAGCAACGAAACGTTGATTGAGCTATATAAAGCTATTCTGAAACCGCGCGTGATAGAAGAGCGAATGTTGATTTATCTTCGTCAAGGACGGGTGAGTAAATGGTTTTCGGGTATCGGTCAAGAAGCAATATCGGTGGGCGTTACAGCTGCTTTGCAAAGTGATGAGTATCTTTGCCCGCTTCATCGAAACTTAGGCGTTTTCACCACCCGAAATTGCGACCTACAACAGCTTTTTGCACAGTTTCAGGGAAAGAAAAATGGGTTTTCCAAAGGACGCGAACGCAGTTTCCACTTCGGAACGAATGCGCACCACATTGTAGGAATGATATCACATCTCGGTCCACAACTTTGTGTGGGAGATGGCATAGCATTAGCATCCGTATTAAAAAAAGAAAAGAAAATCAGTGTTGCTTTTACAGGCGATGGCGGCACCAGCGAGGGCGATTTTCATGAAGCCTGCAATATTGCGGCTGTGTGGAATTTGCCGGTGATTATTTTAATTGAGAATAACGGTTATGGGCTTTCTACTCCTGTGAATGAGCAGTTCAAATGCGAAAAACTATCGCTCCGTGCGCAGGGTTATGGTATGAAAGGATTGACGATTGACGGCAATAACATTCTCGAAGTTTTTCACACGGTGAATGAACTCGCGGCAGAAATGCGTGAAAATCCGCATCCTGTTTTATTGGAATGTATGACATTCAGAATGCGCGGACACGAAGAAGCGAGTGGTGTGAAATATGTGCCGAAAGAATTGTTTGAAATTTGGGAAAAGAAAGACCCTGTTACGAATTACGAAAACTGGTTGATTAGCGAAGGGATTATTTCGCCTGACTTCCCGCTTATGTTACGAAACGAAATCGATGCGGAAGTGCGCAAAGCATTTGATGCGGCCGATGCGGAACCTGATGTAGAGCCGAATACAGAAGAAGAACTGAACGATATTTATCAGCCGTTTATTCCGCAAGATAGTTTCCCTGCAAAGTCCTCCGAAAAAACGAGCATGCGGTTGATAGATGCCGTGAGTGACGGATTGCGATTGAGTATGCGCAAGTTCGATAACCTCGTGATTATGGGGCAAGATGTTGCAGAATATGGCGGTGTGTTTAAAATCACCGAAGGCTTTGTAGAAGAATTCGGTAAAGAGCGCGTACGCAATACGCCTCTTTGTGAAAGTGGAATTTTGAGCGCAGCGTTGGGTTTGAGTGTGAAAGGCATAAAAAGCGTAGTGGAAATGCAGTTTGCTGATTTTGTTTCTACAGGCTTTAACGCTATCGTGAATAACTTGGCGAAATCATACTATCGCTGGGGGCAAAATGCTGATGTGGTCGTGCGTATGCCTACGGGTGCTGGTGTGGGTGCAGGGCCGTTTCACTCGCAGTCAAATGAAGCGTGGTTTTTTCATGTACCGGGCTTAAAAATAGTTTATCCGTCTTCGCCTTTTGATGCGAAAGGATTGATGGCTGCCGCTATTGAAGATCCAAATCCCGTGATGTTTTTCGAACATAAATTTTTGTATCGCAGCATCGAAGGCGAAGTGCCAAAAGAGTATTACACGTTGCCAATTGGCAAAGCAAGTTTAGTGCAAGAGGGCGATGAAATTTCTATTATCACCTACGGCACAGGGGTGCATTGGGCGAAAGAAGCCGTTGCCGAAAAAAATGTTTCTGCTGATATTGTGGATTTGCGAACGCTGTTGCCGTTTGACAAAGAGGCTATTGCCAAGTCGGTGAAAAAAACGGGCAAGATTTTGATAATACACGAAGATACGCTTACTGGTGGCATCGGTGCCGAGATTGCGGCATGGATAAATGAAACGTTGTTTGAGTTTTTAGATGCACCCGTAACGCGCGTGGCGGCTTTGGATACCCCTGTGCCATTCGCGATTCCATTAGAGAAAAATTTTCTGCCGAAAGAACGCTTAGCGCAGAAAATAGAGGGAATGGTGAACTACTAAACAAAGTGGTGTGAAAAAACGAGCAGGAAAACGTACCTTTGCGCCCGATGAAGACAAAATCGTTAGCGAAAGATAAAGTATCGGTTATCACACTCGGTTGCTCCAAAAATATAGTAGACAGCGAAGTGATGATGGCGCATTTAGCACACGGAGGCTACGATGTGGTGCATGACAAATGGAAAAAAGGACGCAACATTGTGGTGGTAAATACCTGCGGTTTTATTGACAAAGCGAAAGAAGAGTCCATCAACACTATTTTGGAATATGCTGAAGCGAAAAGCAAAGGCAAGATTGAAAAGCTCTACGTTACCGGTTGTCTATCACAACGCTATAAAGACAACTTAGAAACTGAAATTCCCGAAGTAGATGCGTTTTTTGGAACAGCGGAATTGCCACGTTTGCTCAAAAATTTCAAGATAGACTATAAACACGAATTGGTGGGCGAACGCTTTTTAAGTACACCCAAACATTTCGCGTATCTTAAAATTTCGGAAGGCTGCAATCGTACTTGCTCGTTTTGTGCTATTCCGCTGATGCGCGGAAAACACATTTCGCGTCCTGTAGAAGAATTGGTTGCTGAAGCGAAAAAACTCGCAGCGACAGGAGTGAAAGAGTTGATTTTAATTGCGCAGGAACTGACATATTACGGCTTGGACATTTCGCGCAGACGACAATTGAATACGTTACTAAATGAGCTTTCAAACGTAGACGGCATTGAGTGGATTCGCTTACGCTATGCTTATCCCGCACAGTTTCCGATGGAAATTTTAGATGCGATAAAAGATAATCCGAAAGTGTGTAACTATTTGGATATGCCATTGCAACACGCGAGCGACAATGTACTGAAATCTATGCGCAGAAACATTACGCAAGAAGAAACTCGCCAACTGATTGCCGACATTCGCGCCAAAGTGCCGAACATTTCCATTCGCACCACGATGCTTGTTGGTTACCCGAATGAAACGCAACAAGATTTTGAAGATTTGAAAACGTTCATCGAAGAAATGCGTTTTGACCGTTTGGGAGTATTCCAATATTCACATGAAGAAAGCACCCGCGCTCACGGCTTGGAAGATACCGTTCCTGCCGAAGTAAAAGAAGCGCGCGCGGCCGAACTAATGGATGTACAGGAACAAATTTCTCTTGAATTAAATCAACAAAAAGTCGGCAAAATATTCAAGGTTTTATTTGACCGAAAAGAAGGGAATTATTTCATCGGACGCACAGAATTTGACTCGCCCGAAGTGGACAATGAAGTGCTCGTAAAAGCCGATAAACAGTACGTTCGCGTAGCCGATTTCGCTAACGTGAAAATTACAAATGTCGAGGCGTTTGATTTGTATGGGGAAGTGGTGTAGTAAATTGACGATTAGACAATGAATAAGTTTGTGCAGAAATTTGAAGAAAGGTTATATGGCTTTTGGGACGCAAACGAAGAAGAAACAAAAAATCTTCTTAGCGAAATCTTACAATACGCAAATGCTAATCCGCAAACTTTTATTTCTGATGTAAACGAGATAAAATTCGATGATGATTTATACGCGTTTCCAATCATATAATTGGCTCATCGTCAAATTGGCAAATCGTCTTATTTCTTCTCGTACTCCTGCACTTCCTCGTGAACATATTCCAACTTCACGCCAGCCGTCAAAAACATTTCTTCCGATTCTGCTCCTGCGTGATATTTGCGTTCACAGACTACGCGTTTAATGCCACAGTTGATAATCAGCATACAGCACACCCGGCAAGGAGTCATTCGGCAGTACAATGTTGCTCCATCTAAGGCTACACCTCTTCGTGCGGCTTGCGTAATAGCATTTTGTTCCGCGTGAACAGTGCGTACACAATGCTCAGTAACGCTGCCGTCTTCGTGCAGCATCTTTTTCATTTGGTGTCCCACTTCATCACAGTGAGGTAAACCAATTGGCGAACCCACATAACCTGTTACGAGCAATTGATTGTCTTTCGCAATCACGCAACCGCTTCGTCCGCGACCGCAGGTGGCGCGTTTGGAAATCGCGTCCATTACTTCCATGAAATATTGGTCCCAAGTCGGGCGGATGTAGAATGTTTTATTTTCCGATGACATATAATGCTTTTTCTATTTGCGAATATAGTGCTTCAAACGAAGTGTTGTTGTCAAACTTATAATCCGCCAACCGTTGGCACTCGGCTAAATTCTGTTTGTTCGGGTCGGTAGAAGTCATTTCCCGAGCTTCATTTTCCAAAAATGTCTCGTAGGAAATGTGATCGGTTTCTGAAGCGCGAATGACAATTCTTTCGTAACGGACTTTAGGGTCAGCATCAATGGCAAAGAGATGAAAATTCGGTTTTTCGCGCAGAGCCGTTACTTCTCCAACGGTACGTACACTTTCTATTATGGCATCTTGTCCGTTCGCTTTCGCTTGTTCGTACAGTTGTTCTACAATATAGCTGGGAGAATGATTGGCACGTAATTCATTGGCGACAATGACCATTGAATCGCGATTGACAGGGAGGTTTCGCTTTTTAATAATATCAATCAAAAATCCGCGAACCGAATAGTGCGCGAAACCGTAATGTGATTGCAAATAATCTACAATAGTTCCTTTTCCTGCGCCTATTGTTCCTGTGATGCCGATTATTTTCATGCTGTGTTTTGGTTAATCC
>JAEYZB010000136.1 GCA_023428205.1 Bacteroidota bacterium
AACTATGGCTCATTCAAAATTCAGAGGCTCAGGAGTAGCACTCGTAACTCCATTTAAAAAAGACGGAAGTATTGACTTTGACGCGCTTGAAAAGTTGATTGACTTCTGCATCAATGGAGGAATAGAATATCTTGTTTCGCTTGGCACTACCGGTGAATCCGTAAACTTGACAAAAGAAGAAAAGCGGGATGTGTTAGACTTTACCGTAAAACACACCAATGGTCGTGTTCCTGTGGTGGCCGGCTTTGGCGGCAATAGCACACTTTCTGTTTTGAAAGATATTGAGGCGTATCACTTCAATGGAATTGATGCGATTTTGAGTGTAAGTCCCTATTATAACAAACCGACTCAGGCAGGAATTATTGAACACTATAAAGCGATTGCGAAAGCGGCTCCGCGCCCTGTGATTTTATATAATGTGCCCGGACGTACAGGCTCCAATATTGAAGCAAAAACGACTATTGCGCTTTCGCAAGTGGAAAATATTATTGGCATAAAAGAGGCGAGCGGAAATCTATCGCAAGCCATGCAGATTGTAAAAAACACCGCTGCTGACTTCTTGAAAATTTCGGGCGATGATAATCTGACTCTTCCGTTAATTGCTTTAGGGTTTGATGGTGTAATTTCTGTTTCAGGACAAGGATTCCCGCGGGTATTTTCCGATATGGTTCGCGCGGCACTGAAGGGCGATTTTGTGACAGCGAAAAAGAATCATTACGCGTTGGTTGATGTTACGGATATGCTTTTTGCAGAAGGAAATCCGGGCGGAATTAAAGAAGTGTTAGCATTCGCGGGTGTTTGCGAGACATATTTGCGCTTGCCGTTAGTTAGCGTTTCCAACGAACTGAAAGAGAGAATTAAATCGGAATACGATAAGATAGCGAAGTAGTCTTTGCTGCCGGTTCCCGTTTCGTCTATATTTAAACGACCTCGTTTTTTTTACCCATTTACCACCCTTCGTTCTTTCAATGCTACTCTCGGATTAACATTATTTTCAGGCGTCCTATTATGGCGAATGCATTTTTAATGTAATTTTAATCCAATTTTAATTCAATATGTTTAAGAAGTTACGAAGTGATATTCCTGCGGGAATTGTGGTTTTTTTAGTGGCATTGCCATTGTGTTTAGGGATTGCGGTAGCGAGTGGCGCACCTCCGTTTGCCGGGGTGGTGGCTGGTGCTATTGGCGGTATTGTTGTAGGGTTTTTAAGTGGTTCGCATACGAGTGTAAGTGGTCCTGCGGCAGGACTTACGGCCATTGTGGCTACTGCTATTTCCAGTTTCCCTGTTTATGAAGCGTTTCTTTTATCAGTCGTAATTGCAGGGGTTTTTCAAATTCTTTTAGGCAAACTGAAAGCGGGGTTTATTGGTGATTTTGTTCCCGCTTCGGTTATTAAAGGAATGTTGGCGGCCATTGGTTTGATTCTAATATTGAAAGAGTTGCCGCATCTGGTGGGCTACGATGTAGACTTTGTGGGGGATGAAAGCTTTGAACAGGCTGACGGGAACAACACCTTTTCGGAACTATATAATATGATAGGGAGAACAGCTCCTGCCGCAATATTGATTGGTTTTTTGGCAATCGGCATTCAGATTGTTATGGGATTGAATTTTTTTAAAAAGAATAAAGTAATTTCTCTTATTCCCGCACCTCTCGTGGCAGTGCTTGCAGGAGTAGGAATTAATTTTTGGCTTACGCAAAGTGGCTCAGCGTTGGCGCTTAGTGGCAGCCATTTAGTTGCTATTCCAACAGCCGCGTCTCTTTCAGAATTTAGTTCCTTTTTCACGTTTCCGAAATTAGAATTTCTGAATAATCCTAAGGTTTGGTTTACGGCTGTTACGATTGCGATTGTGGCAAGTTTGGAATCCTTGCTGAGTTTGGAAGCGGCTGATAAATTAGATTCTTACAAACGCGTTTCCCCTCCCAATCGTGAGTTGGTGGCACAAGGAGCCGGCAATATTTTGTCGGGATTATTGGGTGGCATTCCTGTTACGGCTGTGATTGTGCGAAGTTCAACAAATATTAGTGCCGGAGCGAGAACAAAAGTAAGTGCTATTTTTCATGGTGTGTTGCTTTTGGTATGTGCTTATTTTATTCCTGACCTCTTAAATATGATTCCATTTGCGGCACTCGCGGGCATATTGATTTATGTGGGTTACAAATTAGTAAAGCCAAGTATTTTTACCGAATTATATAAAAAAGGCACCGACCAGTTTCTGCCGTTTATAATTACTGTCGTATCTATTATGTTTTCTGATTTGCTCACCGGAATTCTTATTGGTATATTGAGCGCATTGTTTTTTATTGTTCGGAGCAATTATCGAACGGCTATTTTATTTGTGCAAGACCAAAATCTTTATTTGGTGCGTATGCGCAGTGAAGTATCGTTTTTGAATAAATCATTTTTGAAACAGCGATTGGAGACGATTCCGAAAAATAGTAAGGTATTGTTTGATGCATCCAAAACAAACTTTGTAGATAAAGATATTATAGAAGTAATAGATGATTTTATGCGTCACGCGTCATTGAAAAATATTAGTATTGATTTTAAACAAACGAATAACACAGACAAGGACTTTTTTGCGGAGCTAAGGAGGTTCAATTTTAGTGAAGAAAATAAATAAAAGAATGAAAACATACGAAGCATTATTACTGGAAAATAAAGCATGGGCACAGGAAAAACTGGTGGATGACCCGAACTATTTCGAGCGTATGGCGCAAGAACAAACACCCCATTTTTTGTGGATTGGGTGTAGCGATAGCCGCGTTCCCGCAGAAGATATCACGGGAACTTCTCCCGGTGAAATTTTCGTGCATCGCAATATTGCCAATATGGTTGTTCATACAGATTTGAACTTATTGAGTGTGTTGCAATATGCGGTAGAGGTGTTGGAGGTGAAACATATTATTGTGTGTGGTCACTACGGATGTGGAGGCGTGAATGCGGCAATGACGCACAAAAATCTTGGCATTATCAATAAATGGCTTCGCAACATAAAAGATGTTTATAAAGTACATAAAGCAGAACTTGATTTGCTTACCACAGAAGAGGATCGTTCAAACCGATTGGTGGAACTGAATGTAATGGAACAGGTGCGTCATCTTGCCGAAACCTCTATTGTACAGCGAGCGTGGAAACGCCATCAACGTCCGCATTTGCATGGTTGGGTATATGGATTGGATAATGGATTGATAAAATCAATTTTTGAAATGCCGGCCAATTCGCCTATTGATCCGATTTATGAGTATTTCAACCTATGATGTATAATTAAGGCTCGGGGTAATATACAGCGGAAATCAGTTTATTGTTTCGAAACTCCCACTTGATGGTGACGGGATTTTTAAAGAGGGAGATTTTTATAGGCATAGTTCCACTTTTTCGTTGTAATATAAATTCGTCAAGTCTCCGCTGAACGTCTTCTATATTTTCAACCAATGAAATTACTTCTTTAGATGAAATAGGATGCCCTTCAGGAAATCCTAAGATTTTCCCTATAAATAAAGAGAGATACTGTTGGTTGGTTTCTAAGTCTATTTCAAAATAACCAATACGCGTAAGCTCTTGTAGATTGTTGAATCGTTCGAATCCCGCGCTTATTTCTGCTGTAGCCTTTGCCAGTTTGTGGTTTAGCATGAACCGTTCGAAAGCGTAGATGATAGAGGACGCTAAAACTTTGGAATCAAACCGTCCCTTTACCAAAAAGTCCTGTGCTCCATAGCGTACGGCATCTAAGCCTATTTTCTCATCCATTAAGCCGGTAAGTACAATCACTAAATTATTGGGGAACTCGTTTAATAAATCTTTAATACTTGCTAATCCTTTACTATCAGGAAGGTTTAAATCCATTAGAATAATGTCGTACTTCTGTGTCCGCAAATTGCTAAATGCAGCAGCAAGTGATTCCGCATGGTCAAATGTAAATGCGTGTGTTTCTGATTCGCCTAAGTAGAATTTCAACAAAAACGCATCGCCTTCATTGTCTTCAATCAACAGAACATTAAGGTTTTTTTTTTCTGACATAGTTATGGTTGTAATAGTGCGGTTTTAAACCAAAAATTATAAATACTCTGAATTACATCAATATACTCTTTAATTTTTACAGGTTTTATCACATACGCATTTGCATATTTTTCATACGCTTTTCGGATATCTTGTTCATGATTAGAAGTCGTCATCACGATCACTGGAATAGTCCGGAGGGTTATATGTGCCTTGATGTCTCCCAATAAATCGATTCCGCCCTTATGTGGTAAATTTAAATCAAGTAAAATTAAGTCCGGTCTTTCATTGTCTCCATTCAGAAATGACCATGCCGTAGAACTTTCTGAGAAAAAGCAAATTTCTATCTCTGCTTCTAAACCACATTCGCGAACCATCTCGATGAACAAACGACCTTCGCTCAAATTGTCGTCTATTAATAAGATTTTGGGTTTTTTTCTTAATTCCGTCATATCTGTTTTCAAAAATATAATTTTTAATCACAAAACAGGGGGCATTAAAAATCACTGATGTGTTCCGAAATAATTATCAAAATATTATCACTCAATTAATATGGTTCATTATATTTGAGTTATTATTTAATAATCAAAAACCACTAAAATGAAAAAGATTTTACTTAGTGTTTGCGTTACATCATTTTTATGTACTGTAAATGCACAGAACTGCGGACAACGCTACAAAGATTTTGTATTTAACAATACAAGCGTAGCAGAAGTTACCTATTCTACATCAAACCAAAAGATGGACATATACACTCCTGTAGGTGATGTTGGAACGAATCGAGCAGTAATTGTTTGGGCGCACGGAGGTAGTTTTGTCAGTGGCACAAAGGCTGACCATGATGTCGCTACGTTAGCAGACAACTTTGCGAAGCGTGGATATGTTACGGTATCTATTGATTATTCATTAGCCAGCAGTCCGTTTGCTATGTTAGATTCTTCTACTGCGTACGAACCGGTGATGGTAGCGGTGGGTGAAGCGAAGGCGGCTCTTCGTTATTTACGAGCTAATGCAGCCACTTATGCTATTGATACAAATAACATTTTCTTTGGAGGAAACTCTGCGGGGGCTATCTTAGGGTTGAATTATGGATTTATGGATAATATGTCAAAAGCAACACCACTGCTTACTACAGCCATTAATAATCATGGAGGCTTAGAAGGAGATTTCGGCAACCCGGGATATTCCTCTAAATTTAAAGCGCTTGTTAGTTTGGCAGGAGGCATTTTGTATCCAGACTGGATAGATGGACAGTCAGATATTCCGACATTACTTTGCCAAGGTGATATGGATGGGACAGTTCCTTATAATTGTGGACCGGTACTTGGAGGCGCATCTACCATTCGTCTTTGTGGCTCGAACGTTGTTGAGCCTGCTCTTACTGCTGCCTCTATTGCAAGTGAAAAACATGTGTGGGTTGGTGGAGACCACTGCCCTTGGAGTACGGATGACGTAGAATTGGCAAAAGTAGATACTATTGTTCGCGACTTTTTATATAGCTATGTAACGCCTTCCGAAGTATGCACCGGTATCAATGAAGTATATAATAACAAACTTATTTCTGTTTACCCGAATCCGGCACAAAACGCTATCAATATTTCCTTAGAAAATGCACCTGCGGCAATTCAAAGTGTACGTGTGTCTAACGTTTTAGGGCAAACTGCATATAGCGGAACGGAAACAAAAATTTCTACACAATCATTGCAAAATGGTTTGTACTTTGTAGAAGTAACATTTAAAGACAATCAGCGTGCGATTAAACGTGTTGAGGTTTTAAAATAATTTCGAAAGAATTGTCATCAATGACACAACATTTCAAAAGGAGCGCTACGTTTTGTGGCGTTCCTTTTTTTTCTGTTAGATTTGCCGCAGAAATTCTGAATAAATGAAAGGTTCTGCAATTAAAATTTGGGCATTGGTGCTGGCAATCGCGCTTCCTGCGCTTTTTATTATTTTATTTAAACCGCTTGGCGAGGTTCCGCGCCCGAAACCACCACAAAAATTGTATCCGACAGGGGAGATTGTAGAGCATATTGATGCCTCGGGGAATAAATATGTTGATTCGATTTATCATACAATTCCGAACAAGGTGTTGATTTCACAGGATGGAAAAGAGTTTGTTCTTGATAGTTTGGCCGGCACGGTGTATGTCGCAGATTTCTTTTTCACGTCTTGTCCGGGCATTTGTCCAGTAATGACAAATCAACTTGCCCGAGTGCAAAAAGCGTTTATCAAAGATCATAATTTTAAAGTCATTTCCTTTTCCGTTGACCCTGCGCGTGATTCTATTGCTGCATTGCGAGAATATGCTAAAAATCATAATGCCATTCCGGGTAAATGGTTTTTTTTGAGAGCAGAAAAAAGCGACATTTTCTCATTGGCTAAAGATGGTTTTTTCCTCATTGCAAAGGACAGTCCTAACAAAGAAGAGGCTTTTATTCACAGTGAAAAACTAACCTTGGTTGATGCTGATGGCAATATCCGCGGTTATTATGATGGCACGGACTCTGCAAGCGTCAATAAAATGATGGGGGATATCGTTCTCGTTTTACGCGACTATGAAAAGAATTATTCGTTCCGAAAAGATAAAAACGGAGAAGGATATATTCGCAAGGGAATCAGAAAAACAAAGTCTGCATTTAATTAATTCCCTAGTTCACTTAGAAACTTAAGATGAATAAGCTGTAAGTCTTCTATTTCCACATCTTCGTTTTTGAATTCTTGGTATGCGTTATCCATAGAGCCCTTTTCGTCAGTGCGGAAAAAATCGTAAATATCATTCACTAAATCTTCATCTAATTTATCATTGAGATAGTAATCTATGTTCAACTTTGTTCCCGAATGAACAATGCTTTCCAGCTCTTTTATTAGTCCCGGCATATTTGTGTCGAGCGAACGAGCCAAATCTTCCAGCCCAATTTTTTTGTCAATTGCCTGAATGATTTTTATTTTTTCGCCTGCACGATTGGCAACAGATTTTACTACAAAATCTTGAGGACGCTCAATGTCATTTTCTTCTACATACTCTTTAATCGCGGCAATGAACTTTTTCCCGTAGCGATCGGCCTTGCCTTTGCTGACGCCACCGATATGTGTCAGTTCTTCTAACGTAATCGGATACTTCGTTGCCATTTCTTCCAAGGATGTTTCTTGGAAAATAACATAAGGGGGCAATCTAAGTGCATCTCCTTCTTTTTTGCATAAGTCTTTCAGTATTCTGAATAATTGAGGGTCGACCGTAGAGCGTGTTTCCACGGCATCTTCCACGACATAGTCAGCAGAGTTTTCTTCGTAATTGTGGTTTAGTGCGACTTCAATAGGGTATGGTTTAGCTACAAATTTTTTGCTTTCCGCATTCAGTTTCAGCGTGCCATACTGTTCTATGTCTTTATCAATCAAGCCTACCATCATTGCATTGCGCAATACAGAGTTCCAATATTGCTCATCGTGCTCTTCTCCTTTGCCAAACAGCGATAATTTTTCGTACCCGAAGTCAGCTATTTCTTTCACTTTTTTGCCGATAAGGAATTTCACTACGTAAGGCAAATCGTGATTTTCTTTTAGTTGTGCGATAGCTTGAATTGCTAATTTAGTGTTATCTGTAACTTCAATTTTTTGTTTCGGATGGCGGCAGTTATCGCACATTCCATGACAATCACCTTGGTCGTAATGTTCACCAAAATAATGTAGCACAAATTTCCTTCTGCATTCTGCAGACTCAACGTAAGCAACGGTTTCATTGATAAGTTGTAGTCCGCGCTCGCGTTCGGCAACGGTTTTGTCGCGCAAGAGTTTTTCCAGTTTTACAATATCATTGTAACTAAAATAGGTAATGCATTCGCCTTCTAAGCCGTCACGTCCTGCTCGCCCGGTTTCTTGATAATAATTTTCAAGTGACTTTGGAATGTCGTAGTGAATGATAAAGCGAATATCGGGTTTGTCAATCCCCATTCCGAAAGCGATGGTTGCTACAATTACTTCCGCATTTTCCATCAAAAACGCATCTTGAATTCCTGAGCGAATTTTAGTGTCTATTCCTGCATGATATGCTACTGCGCGAATGCCGTTCACTTTCAGCATTTTTGCTAAATCATCAGCCGTTTTGCGATTCGTTACATAAATAATTCCTGATTTGTTCGGCTTCCCTTTTATGTATTGTAAAATATTTCGAATCGTTTGTTGTTGTGTTTTCTTTGGGCGAATCTCGTAAAATAAATTGCTGCGATTGAATGAAGAAATAAAAATATTCGGCTCTCGAAGTTGTAGCGTTTTCACAATATCCGATTGCACTTTTGGTGTGGCTGTTGCGGTAAGTGCCATAATCGGAAAATCCTGATTAATCACCTCTACAATCTCCCGAATTCTGCGGTACTCTGGGCGAAAATCGTGTCCCCACTCTGAAATACAGTGTGCTTCATCTACTGCAACAAATGACACTTTTACCTCTTTGAAAATATCTACCGTTTCGGGTTTTGTGAGTGTTTCGGGAGCAACGTAAAGCAGTTTAGTTCTGCCTGATTTAATGTCTTTAATTACGCGAGTTTTTTCTGTTTTGTTCAGTGATGAATTTAGAAAGTGTGCAATGTCATCACTTGATGAATGATTGCGAATTAAGTCCACTTGATTTTTCATCAGCGCAATCAATGGAGAAATGATAATTGCCACACCTTCGCTCATTAATGCCGGCAACTGATAACAAAGAGATTTGCCGCCACCTGTTGGCATTATCACAAAAGTGTCACGCCCTGAAAGTAACGACTGTACTATATCTTCTTGCTTTCCTTTAAACTTATCGAAGCCAAAATATTCTTTTAGGGCTTCCTTTAAATGACTTGTGCTGACTGCTTCCATAATTCAAAAATTAACGTTGGGTTTGATTTATCGCCACAGCGATTTCGCACCGTCAAGATACAATTTTTTTTGAACGGGAAAGTCAATTATGAATTATTTGAATAAACTCCTCAACTTTAAGAGAGGCGCTTCCAACTAAGCCTCCATCTACATCGGACAGTGCAAATAATTCGGCAGCATTAGATGCGTTTACGCTGCCGCCATATAGTATGCTTGCTGCATTTGCAATCTTTTCAGAATAATTTTTTGCGATGCTTTGGCGAATAAAATGATGCATCTCTTGTGCTTGTTCGGGCTTAGCGGTGCAGCCTGTTCCAATTGCCCAAATGGGTTCGTAAGCGATAATGATTTTTTGAAAATCTGTTTCTGATAAGTGGAATAAACTTTCTTTTAATTGTGATAGAACAAAGCTATTCTGTTCATCACGCTCCCGAATTTCTTTTGCTTCCCCACAGCAGAAAACAGGCGTTAGGCCGTTGGCTAATGCAATGTTTATTTTTTGCTTGACAACATCGTTGGTTTCGTGATAAAAAATTCTTCGTTCGCTGTGTCCGATTAAAACCTTTTTCACCCCAATAGAAGAAAGCATTCCCGCAGAAACTTCGCCCGTGAACGCTCCATTTTCTTTATCACAACAGTTTTGGGCAGCGACTTCTATTTTTGTTTCACGCAACACGTTTTGCAATTCTGAAATGTGCAGAAATGTTGGGGCAATAACTATTTCTGTCGAAGTATGAAGGGTTGCCTGCAATAACTCCTTTGCCAATAGAACTCCTTGTGCTACGGTCAAATTCATCTTCCAATTCGCTATTACTATTTTTTTTCGCACGCTTATTTCCATTTGAAAGTTTCCAAAAAGCGGTCCAAGTCCGCACGAACAAATGCAATCACAGGAGCCATGCTGTCTGTGTTCGGTTCATTATTAAAGTAAAGTGCTCCGCGAATAAAATGGTGTGTCGTGTCGGTCAAAAAAAACTGAATGTTAGAGGCCGCGTCTCCACCCACGTTGTATAAGATTCCTCCCACACCATTTTTATTTTCAATGAGAATTTCATCAATATAGTTTGCTTTTTTCGCATGTTTGAAGGAAAGAGTATGAGCATCTTCTACCAATTTCGCTAAATTATTTTTTGCCGAAATTTCTTTATATGTCAGATTGATGGTGCCATTAAAGTCGCCAAATTCTACATTTAGCCAACAAGGGTTTTCTATATTGCCTGAAGAATCATTTATAACTTTTGCGTAAACCGGCTTTTCAAACTCAAACGGACAGTTAGGAGAGACATACAATTCATATTTTTTTTCGGGATAAATCACCCGAGGAAAAGCTTTTGGCTTGGGCGAAAATTCTCCGTGGCAGGCAGAAAGCAAAAGGAGTGAAAATAATGCCAATACTGCTGCATTTTTGGAGAGGCAAGAATTATTTTTTTGTGACATTTTCATATAAAGGAAGCACAAGATATATTTTCTTTGGAATTTAAGGGCTTAGACCATTCGAGTAATGCTCTGTTTCTCAATCGTGCTCATTTTTTTGCCTCATTTGCCCGCTGTCTGCCAAATTGTCCAAATGCGTTATGTGGCAAAGATTTTGATTAGTCTTTAGAAAATCGAAAAGTATGGAGGAAAGGGAAGAAAATGTGAATAATCAACCAAGCGAAACAACAGACGCTGCCGGACAAAACGAAACTTCGACTACTGAATCTGAAACGCTTGATCCGCGCGACACGGAGATTGCAGAATTGAAAGCGCAATTGGAAGAACAGAAAGATAAGTATTTACGTCTTTTTGCGGATTTTGATAACTTCAAAAAACGCAATGCTAAGGAGCGTTTGGAATTGATACAAACGGCTAGCAAAGATGTTGTGTTGGGACTGCTGCCTGTTTTGGATGATTTTGAACGCGCCATAAAAGCCACGGACGTTGTGACAGATGCTGTTGCAGTGAAAGAGGGTGTGATTTTGATTTACAACAAATTGATGAAAGCACTGGAGGCAAAAGGAGTGAAGGTATTAGACTCCAAAGGACTCGTATTTAATGTGGAACAACACGAAGCCATTACTGAAATTCCTGCGCCAACAGCTGATTTGGAAGGCAAAGTGATAGATGAAGTGGAGCGCGGATATTATTTGAATGACAAACTGATTCGTTTTGCGAAAGTAGTTGTTGGTAAAAAAGCAGAATAACGCAAATGGCAAAAAGAGATTATTACGAAATATTGGGGGTGAGCAAAAGTGCGAGTGCGGAAGAAATCAAAAAGGCGTACCGCAAAGTTGCGCTGAAATATCACCCGGACAGAAACCAAGGAGATAAAGCAGCCGAAGAAAAATTTAAGGAAGCCGCTGAGGCATACGAAGTGTTGAGTGATGCGCAAAAAAAAGCGCGTTACGACCAATACGGACATGCGGCTGACAATATGGGCGGTCACGGAGGTGGTGGGCACTACACTAATATGGAAGATATCTTCCGTGATTTTGGCGATGTGTTTGGCGGAGGTGGATTTGGTGATTTTTTTGGTGGCGGTGGTTCTCGCGGTCGTGGAGGGCGAACACAAGGCAAGCGCGGCAGCAATCTTCGTATAAAAGTGAAACTGAGTTTGCAAGAGGTGCTGAATGGCACGACTAAAAATATCAAGGTTAAAAAACAAATTACGTGTGACACCTGTCACGGCAGTGGAGCGAAAGACAAAAATTCAGTAGGACGCTGTACGCACTGTGGCGGTGCGGGGGTGGTGCGAAAAGTTACGAATACTTTTTTGGGACAAATGCAAACCCAAACTACGTGTCCGTATTGTAACGGGTCCGGACAAACGATTACAAAAAAGTGCACAACGTGTAACGGCTTAGGCACGACCTATGGCGAAGAATCTTTGTCCGTAAACATTCCTGCGGGCTTGCAAGACGGCATGCAAATGTCTATTGGAGGTAAAGGCAATGCGGGAGAACAAGGCGGGTCTGCGGGCGACTTGTTGATTCAAATAGAGGTCGAACAACATTCTGAATTAGATGTTGAGGGACAAAATGTAGTGTATCATTTGTTCCTAAATTTTGCTGATTTGGTTATGGGATGTTCTGTAGAGGTGCCAACCATAGAAGGGAAGGCGAAAATAAAAGTGCCGGCAGGAACGCAAGCAGGGAAAATTCTACGATTGGGAGGTAAGGGCTTGCCATTGGTAAACAATTATGGAAAGGGAGATCAGTTGATTATCGTGAACGTATACACCCCTAGCAATTTGTCTTCGGAAGAGAAAAAGCTGATTGAAAAAATGCAGGACTTACAAGGGTTTCAGCCAAAAGAAGGGCTGAAAACGGAGCGCGGTTTTTGGGATAAGATGAAAGATGCTTTTGGCGAATAGTCTTACTTTCTCTGCAAAGATTGTCTTGCAAAAACAAAAAAATTATTCGAGAGGATATAAAGTAGAAAAAACGGATTAATACAGAAAATAATCATCGGGACGCTGATTGCCGTGAAAAAAATAGTCATGGTTAATAAGATTCCTATATGCATACACGTAAGTAAAATACCATAATAAAACGCCCATTTCCGATTAATCAACATTAAGCCTGCAAAGGTTTCCAATAGTAATACAGATGCCATTAACCCTTGTGTTATGTGTCTGTGACTGGCAATAAGATTCGCAATAATTGCTCCTTTTTGGTGGTCAGCAATATCTCCATTTGTAACATAACGAAAATCGAATGTTTTTTGAATCGAAAGTGCAAAACTTTCCGTGTCTGCTATCCAATGTAATCCGGTATGATACCACTTGCTAATAGCCGCCAACGTATAAACAGCCGCTATGAATTGGATTGCAAATTGAATTCTGCTGTAATGTAAACGGCCGTCTTTATTGTTTTGATAGAAAGCATATGCAATCCACTGTCCCAAAAAACATAGCGACAGCAATCCCTCTCCTCCGAAAATTCCATTGGATTCCTTGACGGAAAAAATAAACATTCCGATGATAAATAGCAGCCCCGTGACCCAAATCATCTGCTTTTCAAAAAGATAAAAAATCAAGAGAGTTGCCCCTAAAACTTCAATCCCGAGTTTTACGACAGAAGATTGTAAAAAACGACTATCAATCAGTGCGTAAAGACCGGTCGGGTA
>JAEYZB010000255.1 GCA_023428205.1 Bacteroidota bacterium
AATCGCTTTCTGCTTTGGCAATGCGTACTCTCGATAAATCAGCGTTTGCGCTTGCCACTTTCACATTTTGTAAAGCGTTGGCATAAGCCGCTTGTGCATTTTCAAAATCAGCTTGCGATTGAAACAAGTCAGCCTCCGCTTGCGCTACGGCAATTTCGTATTCGCGTTTGTCAATATTTACAAGAATTTGTCCCTTTTCCACAGAAGCGTAGTCTTCTACATTTATGGAATCTATATAGCCTGCCACTCGCGCTAAAACCGGAGTGGATTTGGTTTCTACTTGTGCATTATCGGTACTTTCATAATGCAATGCGTGATTGATTTTTTTGAATCCGTAAATTCCGGATACTAATAATATTACTGAAACCACCGCTATGCGGATAACCTTTGCTTTTTCCATTGTAATTGCTTTTTCGTATTGAATTATTTTCTAAAAAAGAACGAAAGAATCGCATAAATCATCGCTATTTGTTTTTTATTCGGAAC
Source organism: Bacteroidota bacterium (assembly GCA_023428205.1). Classification (GTDB taxonomy): domain Bacteria; phylum Bacteroidota; class Bacteroidia; order Chitinophagales; family LD1; genus CALAYL01. The sequence continues at coordinate 487 of JAEYZB010000255.1, forward strand.
AATCTATCTCGATTTCGGGGACAAACGTAAACCAAGTTGACTAAAAAGTCAAATTTGTTGACTAATTTTTTTTCTTACCTTTGTGGCATGAAATCGTCAGAGAAATATTGCCAACATATAGAACCGTCTTACGAGTATATTACGGCAATGATTGGTATATCTTATCGTTTCATTTCTGACCATATTACCCGTTTGGCAAAGGAAGAAGGGTTCCCCGCATTTTCTATGCAGTATATGGCAATAATTAAAAATATTGAGAAAACGGGGACTACGGTAAATGGTTTGGCAGAAAAAATCAGTATATCGAAACAAGCTGTCAGTAAAATGGCGAAGGATTTGGAGAAAAGTGGTTATATCACTACTAAAAAGAATCCGAACGACAGCCGTTCTGTTTTGATGTTTCCTACGCCACAAGCAGATGATTTGATTAAATTCATTAGAAAACATAATCAGAAATTTGTAAAAGAGTTTTCGACTGTTTTGAATGAAAAACGCGCACAAGCGTTTATTACTGATTTGCATTTGCTGATGCGTTTAATTATTGATCGAGCTACTGCAAAGTAAAAGCCTATAACATTTGGCATAATTTTTGATTTGCCTATTTTCTTTCTTTCCCTACCTTTGTCGTATTCACAAAAGTACAATGCTTAAACAAGGACTTCGACAACGATTACAGCAAAAACTGACCCCGCAGCAAATTCAATTATTGCAGTTATTTCAGGTTTCGGCAATGCAGTTGGATTCGCGGATTAAAGAAGAAATAGAAAGCAATCCCGCATTGGAGTCGGCAAGTGATGTAGCGTATAATGATGATGATACTCCGCAAACCGAAGCGGACTTCTCTGAAGAAAGTGACGGAGATGAAATGGGTGAAAAAAACGAGGAGATTCAGCGGGAAGATGATGCGTTTGAATTGGTTTATGGAGATGATGATGTGGCGGATTATAAAACCAAAGATCCGAACGATTATGCGAATGACGATGAAGACAATAATCGTTTCACACCTGTTGCTAAAGGCAAAACACTACAAGAATATTTGACAGAGCAGGTGGAAATGCAGGATTTGAGCGCACGCGAAATGGATGTTGTGCGACACATCATTGGCAGTTTGGATGATGATGGTTATTTGCGCAGAGATTTAGAGGCGGTAGTAGATGATTTGATGTTTCGGCAAAATATTTATGTCACGATAGAGGATGTGAAAGCGGGATTAGAAACGGTGCAAGAGCTCGACCCTGCGGGAATTGGAGCGCAGTCATTAGAACAATGTTTACTTTTGCAATTGGAACGCAAAAAGATGAATAGATATATGCCGGTGGCGTATAAAATCTTAGAGCAATATTTTGATTTGCTGGTGAAGAAAAATTATGATCGTTTGCAAAAAGAGTTGGAAGTTGATGCTGCGACTTTAAAAAAAGCGATTGCTGAAATTACGAAGTTGAATCCGAAACCCGGCAACGCATATTCTACGGAATCGACTCCCGAACAAACGGTAATTCCTGATTTCATTGTTTCTAATCAAGGCGGTGAATTGGTATTGACCCTTACATCTGCGAATTTCCCTGAGCTGCATATTAGCCGTGCGTTTAAAGATATGGCTTCGGAATATAAACGCTCGAAAAAGCCCGAAATGAAGGAGGCGTTGACATTTATGAAGCAAAAAATTGACAGCGCTAAATGGTTTATTGATGCGGTGAAACAACGCCAAGAAACGTTGTTTCATACCATGCAGGCGATTGTGGAATTGCAACGTGCCTTTTTTATAACGGGTGATGAAGCGCAACTGAAACCAATGATTTTGCAGGATGTGGCGGATAAAATTGGTATGGATATTTCTACTATTTCGAGAGTGGTAAGTTCTAAGTTTGTGCAAACGGAATTTGGAACCTTGTCGTTGCGTTTTTTCTTTTCGGAAGGAATAACATTGGATAGTGGTGATGAAGTTTCTACAAGAAAAGTGAAGCAGCTTTTACAGGAATTTGTAGATAAAGAAGATAAATCCAATCCGTTTTCTGATCAAGAAATCACCGATTTACTTGCAGAAAAAGGCTTTCCTGTGGCGCGCAGAACGATTGCGAAATACCGTGAACAACTGAATATTCCGATAGCGCAGATGCGGAAAGAGTTGGAGTGAGGTGGACGAAAAAAACGAGCACGTTTTATGGATTGATTAATTGCATGGCACATGCTTTTCTATTTTGTCGTACACCATGTCTGCCCATATAATATTCCCTTTTACTTTATGATGGCTGTCGTATTTCCAATATATTTCATTGGGGCTCGTGTTGTTATTTTTGAGATAGAGACTCCATTCTTTATATAAATCTATCAGATGTACGGAGTCTTCATTTATTTGAGTTTCGCAAGTATTCAATATTTTGTTTTCATTAAACAGTTCTGTTTTGGTAGGGTGAAAAACAACGTATAATGAAAACCCATTTTCTTTCGCTAAAGGAATATAGTGTTTCGAAATGCAGTCGCATATAGCAGAGATACTTTCCTGCTCTTCTTGCTGAGTCATATATCCTAATAAAGGATTGGAGTTTTTAATGTAGCCATTAATAATATTTCTTGCAATAAATGAACAAGCGTAAATAGGTTCC
>JAEYZB010000037.1 GCA_023428205.1 Bacteroidota bacterium
AGTCTAAAGTGTCTTCGCTGAAACGCCAACTGCGTTTATCTTCCATCTCAGCGCCTATTTCCGGATATGTAAATAACTTTAGTTTGGAAGTAGGAAGTTTTGTTTCGCACGGCACATTTGTTGCCGAAATTGTGGACATCAGCCGAATCAAAATGGTGGTGAAAGTGTTGGATAACCAAATCATAGAAATCAAACAAGGACAAAAAGTGACGGTTACACCGGACTTATATCAAGGCGATAAAATAGAAGGGAAAGTAGTTTCTGTGGCATCAAAGGCAGATGGCTCGAGACGTTTTGCTGTGGAAGTAGAATTTTCGAACAACAAAGAAAATCCTCTGAGAGCGGGAATGGCAGGAAAGGCGTTGTTTGAATTTGGAGGCACGAAAAAGGCGATTATCATTCCTGTAAAATGCCTATTGGGCGGTACGCAAGAACCACAGGTATATGTGGTGAAAGATAGCGTGGCTTATCTGAAAAATATTGTGGCGGGAAATATCCATGATGGCTTACTCGAGGTGGTGACAGGTTTAGATACATCAGATGTAGTGGTGGAAACAGGACAGTTGAATCTGGCTGACCAAGCTAAAGTGCAAATCATTAAATAAAAACAGGAGGAGTGAAATGTAGAATGGGAGAATCAATTTTTTTCATCACACATTTTCAGTTTCTTATCTAAAATACACGAAATATGTCAATTACAGAATTAGCCATAAAGCGTCCCTCGCTGATAGTCGTAATTTTTGCGGTACTCGGATTTTTGGGAATATTCAGCTACTCGAAACTAACATACGAGTTGATGCCGAAATTCAATATTCCGGTAGTAACCATCACGACCATTTATCCGGGAGCGTCTCCATCGGAGGTAGAGAATTCCGTAACGAAAAAAATTGAAGATGCTGTTTCCAACGTAGAGAATTTGGACAACATCAAATCCACTTCACGCGAAGGCGTTTCCATTATCATTTTGGAATTGAAAGCGGATGCAGAGGCAGACCTTGGTTTGCAAGATGCGCAACGAAAAATCAATACCATTTTATCGGACTTGCCGGAAGATGCGAAAACACCGACACTCGGAAAATTTGCATTAGATGATGCGCCTGTATTGCGTTTAGGGGTTACCGCCAAAATGCCACCGACAAAACTATATGCTGTGGTGAAAGACGATATTTCTCCTTCGTTGGCGAAAATTGAAGGAGCGGCACAAGTGATAATTGTAGGTGGACAAGAGCGTGAAATTAAGGTGAGCATCAACCGTGAAAAAGCGGATAATTATAATGTCGGTATTATGCAAGTGGCGCAAGCCATTCGTAGCGCGAATATGGATTTTCCGACAGGAAAAGTAAAAGACGAAAGCGCGCAAAAACTCATTCGTTTGAAAGGGAAATATAAATCGCTGGAAGAAATCCGCGACCTGATAATTACAACTGATCGTCAAACGGGTTCACCGATTCGCATCTCCGATGTGGCAGATGTCATTGACGGAACAAAGGAAGTGAAAACCTACAACCGTATCAATGGGCAAACATCTATCGGTTTGCTGATAAAAAAACAAACCGATGCCAACGCGGTGGAGTTGAGCGAACTGATAAAATCGGAACTTTCGAAAATTGAAAAAAACTACGAAAAGGAAGGTTTGAAATTTGAGGTGGCGGCAGATACTTCCGAGTTTACACTCGAGGCGGCTAATGCCGTTTTGTATGACCTGATGTTGGCAATCGTTATCGTGTCTTTGTGTATGCTTTTATTCTTGCATAGTTTGCGAAATTCGTTAATTGTCATGGTGGCAATTCCTGCATCATTGATTGCCGTTTTTGTGGCGATGTTGATGCTCGGTTATTCACTGAACCTAATGACGCTTCTTGCAATTTCATTGGTGGTCGGAATCTTGGTGGATGACTCCATTGTGGTCTTGGAAAATATTTATCGCCATTTGGAGAAGGGAGAACCGCGGATTGCGGCATCTATTAAAGGTCGTTCCGAAATCGGTTTCACCGCGTTGGGTATTACCTTGGTGGACGTGGTAGTGTTTTTCCCGCTCACACTCGTTGGCGGTGTCATTTCCGGTTTGTTGTTGCAATTTTCAGTGGTAATCGTGCTTTCCACGTTGATGAGTTTGTTTGTGTCATTTACGGTGACACCATTGCTTTCATCGCGTTTGGCGAAAGTGGAGCATATCAACACCAATAATATCTTCGGAAAATTTATTGCGTGGTTTGAAAGAGGGTTAGATAATTTCACGAGTGTGTATATGAAAGTATTGCGCTGGTCATTGCAACACAAAAAAGTAGTGTTGATTGTGACGATTATTCTGTTCTTCTCTTCGTTCCTTTTAGTGACAAAAGGTTACATCGGAAGTGAGTTCGTGAGTCAAGGCGATAGAGGCGAGTTTATCATCACATTGGAATTGCCGCAAGACGCTACCTTGGAGCAAAACAATGAAATGGTGAAACGCACTGAAAACTATCTGTTTGGCAGGAAAGAGGTGACAAGCGTACTAACGAGTGTTGGAACTACCAGTGCCATGGGCGCGACCAGCAACACAACGTATAAATCAGAAATTAACGTGAAACTCATTCCGATCGAGGAGCGTGACCAAGAAGCCAGTGTTTTGGCGCAAATCATTAAACACGATTTGGAAAAAATATTGCCGAATGTGAAAGTGAACTCTGCGGCTGTGAGTATTGTGGGTGGAGCAAACGATGCTCCCGTACAAATTGCGGTTTCTGCGAATTCGCTTGATTCTGCGATGGTTTCTGCGAAAAAACTTTTAGGTTATATCAAAAGCTTGCAGGGAACTTCCGAAGCGAAATTATCCATTGAAGAGGCTAGCCCTGAAGTGACGGTGAATATTAACCGTGATAAAATGGCGGAGCTTGGATTATCTATGGATGTTGTGGGCGCAAGTATGCAATTGGCGTTTAATGGAAACAACGATTCCAAGTATAATGACAACGGAAAAGAGTACGATATCAATATCATCTTCGATGATTTCAATCGTAAGAAAGCGGAAGACGTGGCAAACCTGATGTTCCTGAACAATCGTGGCGAAAGTATCAAACTGAGCCAGTTTGCGACCATTTCAGAAAGTACCGGACCTTCGCAGTTAGAGCGAAAAAACCGCATCTCTACTGTAACCATTACGTCACAGGTGATTGGGATTTCCAGTGGTACGATTATCAGTCAAATTAATGAATACTTGGCGGCTAACCCGCTACCGAATGGAGTGTTTTATGCTTACGAAGGGCAATCTAAAAACATGGGAGAAGCATTTAGCAACTTAGGATTCGCTCTCATTGCATCTATTTTGTTTGTGTATCTGATTATGGTGGCCTTGTATGATTCTTATGTGTATCCGTTTGTGGTATTATTCTCTTTGCCACTGGCGGTAATCGGGGCCTTGCTTGCCTTGGCGCTCTCTTCACAACCTTTGAGTATCTTTTCTATGCTGGGAATGATTATGCTCTTGGGGTTGGTGGCAAAGAACGCCATCTTGATTGTGGACTTTGCAAATCAGTTGAAAGCCAGCGGACATAGCACTCCGGAAGCCTTGATTATGGCAGGGAAAACACGTTTGCGCCCGATTTTGATGACGACTCTTTCGATGATTACGGGAATGATGCCGATTGCTTTGGCGACAGGTCCGGGGGCTGAATGGAAAAGCGGTTTGGCGTGGGTATTGATTGGTGGTTTGACAAGTTCTATGATTCTGACACTTGTGATTGTGCCGTGTGTATTCCTAGTTTTTGACATTTTCAAACGCGAAGTAAAAAACAGCGAAGCGAAAGAAATCCTGAAAGGAATTGATCTCGACAATCTGTCGATGGAAAGCGAAATAGTTTAGTTTTTTCATTTGTTTTTTGAAAGCCCTCTTGAATAAGGGGGCTTTTTTATTTACAGGAATGGGTGGAAAAAACGAGCAGGATTTCCATTTTCGGCAGAAATAAGCTTAGCTTCGCTTTAAATCAAAATTCAAAATTATGTTTAGCTCACACACTCTCCTTGTCAATGCGCTTGCTGCGCTTATTCCACTTTTGGTTGGATTTCTTTGGTATAATCCTAAAACGTTCGGCAATGCTTGGATAAAGGCCGCGAAGGTGAATCCCGAAGAGGCGAAAAATGCCAATATGGTTTTGGTATTCGGTTTGACGTATCTTTTTAGTTTTTTCATTACCGGGGCTTTAATTTCCATGGTTATTCATCAGGTATCTTTGTTTTCACTCGTTGCGGACCAATTGCCGGATTCTCCCGATCATCAGCTTATCAATTCGGTGTACGAAAAATTTAAAGGCAGCTTCCGCACCTTTAAACATGGAGCACTTCATGGCTCTTTAGGGGGAATTATGTTTGCTCTCCCGATTATCGGAATAAATGCTCTTTTCGAAGGGAAAGGCTGGAAATATATTCTGATAAATGCAGGTTATTGGGTTGTTACTCTTGCTTTAATGGGCGGGGTTATCTGCCAGTTTGCTTAAAAATGAGCGACTTCGCAGTAAATAATTTGGTTTTTGAAAACTAAATTTTATGTTTGCAGTCCCAAAAAAGAAAAATAATGGCGCATCATAAGTCTGCATTTAAGAGAATTCGTCAAACAGCTAAAAGACGTTTAGCTAACCGGTACTATGCAAAAACTACTCGTAATGCCATTCGTGCGTTACGTGCTACGAAAGAAGCAGGTGAAGCGGAAACAAAATTGCCTAAAGTATTTGCAATGTTGGATAAATTGGCAAAACGCGGATATATCCATAAAAACAAAGCAGGTAACTTGAAATCTAAATTGACTTTGAAAGTTACTTCATTGAAAAAATAATTCGTTACTGAAATTATAATTTAAAATCCTCTGCAAAAAATGCGGAGGATTTTTGTTTTATGCCATTTTATATCACTTTTACTTACGGGACTTCGATAAACTCAGTACATCGCTTATGACTTTCCACTTACGACTAAATAGTACACCATGGGCGTAGTAAAACGGCAAGGAATTAAAAATGCCATCAGTTCCTATTTCGGAATTTTGATTGGTTTTGTCAGCCTCGTGATTATTCAGCCGAAATTTCTTTCTCCCGAAGTAATCGGTCTTTGTCGTGCGCTATTTGCTTTTTCTACACTTATCGCTACGCTCATTCCGCTTGGTTCGCCCAATATTATCGTCAAATATTTCCCCAAATTCTTTGACCGCGATAAAAAACACCATGGCTTTTTCGGGTTCATTCTATTGTATCCGCTTGTGGGAGGATTGATTACCTTTTTACTATTGCTGATTTTCAAAGACGATATTATTGCCAAATAC
>JAEYZB010000165.1 GCA_023428205.1 Bacteroidota bacterium
CAAGACCCGTATTCATCACTCAATCCGCGTATGACTATCGGTAATGCGATTCAAGAACCGATGACCGTTCACGGTATTTTTGCCAACGAAAAAGAACGCAAAGAAAAAGTGATTGAACTTTTGGAAAAAGTAAATATGAGACCCGAACAGTACAACCGCTATCCGCACGAATTTTCAGGCGGGCAGCGCCAGCGTATTTGTATTGCGCGCGCACTCGCACTCAATCCGCGTTTCATTATTTGTGATGAATCTGTTTCAGCATTGGACGTTTCGGTGCAGGCGCAGGTTTTGAACTTGCTCATTCACTTGCGTGAAGAATTTAAGTTTACCTACATCTTCATTTCACACGATCTTTCAGTTGTGAAATTTATGAGCGACCGTATGGTGGTGATGAATAAAGGAAAAATTGAAGAAATGGGCGCGGCAGATGAAATCTACAACCACCCGCAACAAGACTACACGAAACGCTTGATATCTGCCATTCCAAAAGGAGAGTTGGAGCATATTAAGGCAAGGTTTGTTACTGCGTAAATTTAGGCAAAAGGAATAGTCTTAAGGCGTTTTGACTTACGTTTTACGCTAAAAATAGGCATTTTGAGATGTTTTTTGGGTATTGAAATTATACACAATGGAGGTAAAAAAGATAAACCAAAAATATGCGGCTCTTGCGGAGCGTAGTTTTAAAACGAGGATAGAGAGTTATCTGCTTCATAAGATACGAGAAAAGGAGAGTTTAGGCAACGTTACAATAGATGAGTTTCTCGCTTACGAGATAACGCCTGATAGAATAAAAGAGTACGAGCAAGATTGGCAAAAAGATAAATGTGATGAAATTGGGTCAACTAAAGTTTCGGATGTAGATAAACTAATTACAGATTGGAAGAAAGAAAAGAAAGATACTTTGATAAAAGATTTATTGAAAGACTACAAGTCTTACTTTAAAAAACACATTTTGACACAAGGCGAGTTTAATCTATTTTATGTAGAAGACGATACTCAACGAAAATGTGCGTATTGTGAGATTTCTGACCAAGAAATATCAGATATGCGAGAAAGAGGAACAATTAAAACAAAACGAGGTCGAGGTTATTCAATGGAAATAGATAGAATAAATTCCAATGAAGAATATAAACGAGAAAACCTGCTGTTAGCTTGCTATTGGTGTAACAACGCTAAAACAGATGAATATACAGAAGATGAGTTTAGAGATATTATCGGAAAGGCAATAAAAAAGGTTTGGGAGCTAAGAAAATCCAAAGTCAATAATTGATTACAAACGAAAAACGGCATTTTATGCCGTTTTTTTTATGTCATTATTTCAACTAAAGACTATATAAAGTCAAATAATAAATAACTATCACACTTTAACACGCATTTCGTTTTTCTTAACTAACTAGCTCCGTTTTTTTGTCGTGTTTTGCATTGTCATAATCAATTGATATATAATTATTTATATTATTAATTAAAACAATAAATATGCAAACAGAAAATTACAAAAAAGCTTTGCGGGAAACACTTGAAAATATGCAAAGCATCTACGGAATTTTACTCGATTCTATGCTCAACATTGCAATGCAAGACGAGCTAAAAGAATGGAACGAAGCTACGCCAATTGGCACGGAAGTGAGGTTTGATTTCGAGTTTCTAAACACGCTTGATGATATGAATATCGGGCTACTGATGAAATTGAAAAATCAGTTGGACGAAACCTATCAAAGTATCGAAAGTTTGAACGGAATAGACTTTGAAGAAGAAAGCATAGCAGATAAAACAGAACACAATTTGAGAAATCCGAACATCGAAGAAAAAGCACCCGATAGAGAAGAGCAAAAAGAGTATGTGTACAAACGGTTGCCGTTTTATCTTTCATTAGACGATTACGACAGAATTGCGTTTGCTTTTGAAATAATTTGGGGAAGCCACACAGGCGAAATTGTAGGCGATGGTGATTTTCGTAGAATGACGAACAATTGGCTACGAAGTTCGGGACACGAAAATGTTATTCCGCTTGAATTAGTTGACAAAACAGTGGATTTGATATTGGATTATATGGAAAGCATTGGTCAATGGAATAGTGATTTCGGAGCGAACTAAAAATTGTAGAGATGATAACAGACAAAGAAACAAACACGCTTTACGTTTCGAGTTTATTGCAAACAAAGTATGTCTCGTTTCATAAACGATTTGTAGAAACGCTCAACAAAAACGGAATTGCGATAAACTATCTGCGCAACACAAAAGATATTTGGTGTCGAGATTTTATGCCAATTCAGCGAAGCGAAAAAACGTTCGTGCAATTTCAATACGAACCAATCTATTTGAAAGGTTACGAACATCTGAAATCAAATCCGAAAGAAGTTTGGAAAGATTTAGGCATAAATGTGGTGCAACGTAATCTTGTGTTAGACGGTGGAAATGTTGTAAAATGGGACAACACCATTGTTGTAACGGACAGAGTGTACAAAGACAATCCTGATTGGAACGAAACTGAAATTTGTAATGAATTGAAAGCGCAGTTAGCAGTAGAAAAAGTCATCATCATTCCTGAACCGAAAGATGATATGACGGGACACAGTGATGGAATTTTACGATTTATCAAAGAAGATATAGTTGTGATAAATGATTTTAGCAAAATAGACAAAGAGTATTATTTGCGGTTGAAGCATAGTTTGCTTAGTGAAGGTATTCAGTACATAGAAATACCGAATGAATACGAGAAAAATAAATCGAAAACTGACGACACAAGCGACCACATCAACTTTTTAGAAATGGAAAATTTAGTGTTAGTGCCTAAATACGGAATCAAAACTGATGAAGTCGCAATGAATATTTACTCGGAATTATTCAACGGTAAAAAAGTTGATTTTATTGATTGTAGAGGAATAGCAAAACAAGGAGGAGTGCTGAATTGCATCACTTGGAACATTAAAAATAAAACATAAACGATTTCAATATGGGAATGCCAAATCACATCGTATTTATCCGACACGGAGAATCGGAAGCAAATGTTATTCAACTTCGTGATAAACGAGGAGAAGATATGACAACGAAAGAAAATAAAGCGGTTCGCACTCGAACTGATTACAAACAACGCCTTTCAAAAAAAGGTATCGAACAAGCAACACAAGCGCGAGAATGGATAACGGACAACATTGGTGATTTCGGAGAATTTGATTCTTATTTCGTTTCGAGTTTTTTTCGCGCACGCGAAACGGCTGCGGTAATTTCTGCAAACAATCAAGACATCAAATGGGAAATTGACGATCGACTTGCAGAACGTAATTGGGGAGCCCACGCCCCCTTAACTATTGCAGAGCGAAAAGAACGCTACGATATAACAGACAAACTAATGTGGAACGACCCATTTCACGCGGCATTTGAAGGCGGTGAAAGTATTTGGAGCGTAAAGAATGAACGTGTTCGGAATTTGATGAACACTTGGGCAAGGGAGCAAGACGGCAAAAAGATTTTCGTTGTTACACACGGAGATTTAATTCGAGCTGCGCGAGTAGCTTTTGAACGAATTTTGCCCGAAGAATTTGAAGCAATTGAACGAAATCCGAAGTATAAAGTTCGTAACTGTCAGATTTTGGAATACTCACGCATCAACCCATTCACGGGTGCAGACGAAGGAAAAATAAAATGGCGTAGAATCACAAATCCAACAGCCCCCGAAACATCGCCCGATAATGGCAAATGGATTGAATTGCGTGGTAAACCCAAAATGAGTTCAGCCGAAATTTTAAAGCAACTCAAAAATGATTCACCTAATTTAATTAGATAAAAAAAACCGTTTTTTAGCATATCAAAAAGTGTTTTCTAATTTTTATCTTCGCGCTCTAAACTTTAGAAATGGCAAAAGTAAAAGTTGGTTTGGTGCAAATGAGTTGTGCAAAAGAAGTGCAACCGAACGTAGAAAAAGCAATCAAAGGCATTCGTGAAGCGGCCGCAAAAGGCGCGCAGATAGTGTGTTTGCAAGAGTTGTTTACTTCGCTTTATTTTTGTGATGTGGAAGATTACGACAACTTCTTATTGGCGGAACAAATACCCGGTCCGACAACCGATACGCTTTCAAAAGTAGCGAAAGAATTAGGCGTGGTGATTATCGCTTCGCTGTTTGAAAAACGTGTAGAAGGTCTGTATCACAATACTACGGCTGTGATTGATGCAGATGGCTCGTACTTGGGCAAGTACCGCAAAATGCACATTCCTGATGACCCTGCGTTTTACGAGAAATTCTATTTCACACCGGGCGATTTGGGCTATAAAACGTTCCAAACGAAGTTTGCGAAAATCGGTGTGCTGATTTGCTGGGATCAATGGTATCCTGAAGCAGCGCGAATTACTTCATTGATGGGAGCAGAGATTTTGTTTTACCCGACAGCAATCGGTTGGGCGACTTCGCAAGATGAAGCGACAAATATTGAACAGTACAACGCGTGGCAAATGATGCAACGTGCACACGCCATTTCAAATGGTGTTCACGTGGTGAGCGTGAACCGCGTGGGTTTTGAGCAAGAAGGCAAAATGAAATTCTGGGGAGGAAGTTTTGTAAGCAATCCGTTTGGCTCGTTGTTGCACCTTTCTTCACACGATAAAGAACAAACCGATGTGGTGGAAATTGACACTAAGAAAACAGATTTTTTCCGAACACATTGGCCTTTCTTGCGCGACAGAAGAATTGATTCTTATGCGCCAATTACGAAACGGTTTATAGATGAGGATTAGTTCGTAAAATCTTGCTCATTTTTTCGCACCATTTCAACGACCTCGTTTTTTTACACCATTTATTGTCCTTGTTGCACAAATTGCGGATTGGCTTCTTGCAGCGATTGGATTTTCCTTTGCACTTCTATCCATTTCGGATATAGTTCCGCGTTGGGATTATTTTTGTACCAGTATTCTAAACTAAAAAGTTCTTGTTTGGTCGCTTTATTGTAGAATCCAATCAGGTGGTCATTCAATTGAATGATACTCTTATCTATGAAATTTATCTTTCTGGAATTTACTTTGATGAGAGAATCACTGTCTGCTGAATTGCTTTGCAAATAAGGTTTGAGAAGGCTTGCAGACCTTTGAGATTGTTTTCCGCTACCTATTGCAACACTGTAAAAAGGGAGAGGTAATGCCAGTTGTTCGTTTTTGCTGTTGCGAATCACAAATGCATTTTCCGAAATCGTTTGACTATTTTCAATGCTGTTGTCATAGTCTTTATAGGTCCATTCATTTACGCGCTGACGGCCGTACAGATAGCCATAATCCAAATAATAAACAGAATCGTGTGAAATGCTTATCACCGAATCGGTAAGCGGTAAAAGATTGCTTAAAATCAGACGGTTGGATTGCTGAAAGTATTCTACGTGTTCCGTATTGACGAAGTAGATTTTAGAGAAATTGAAAAACTTAATACACGCACTGATAATTCTCAGGTTTTCGATTAACGCTTTATTTTCAATTTTTTTCGCAACGCTTGTTTTGCCGGCTTCTCGGTAGGCTTGAATTTGGCGTTGTTTGGTTTTCAGGCGCACCACCAATACCTTGTTTTTCAACTGCTGGATAGTTTGATAAGCATTAGCAGTTTCATCTTTCGTAAAATCAAATTGCGCAGAAGAAACTAAACATGAAAAACTAAAAACTAAAACTAAGAAACCGGTTTTTGAAAACATCATTTTATTTTTAATTCCTTAGCGATTTCTTTCGGCACAAATTTCTCGAACTTACCTTTGCCACGAATGATTTCACGAACAATGGTTGATGAGATGGAAGAGAGTTCTGCTGTGGCCAAAATAAGGACGGTTTCAATGTTTGGAAACATGGCATTATTCAAGTGAGCAATTGTTTTTTCGTATTCAAAATCCGCTGCTGAACGAATGCCTCGAATGATGTAATTTGCATTTTTCTTATCGCAAAAATCGGCTGTTAGACCCTGATAAGAATCGACTGAAACTTTTTTTTCATCTTTAAATACTTTTTTTAACCACGCTACACGTTGTTCTAACGTATACAAACTTTGTTTTTGCGAGTTTTCTCCAATGGCAATAATCACTTGGTCAAACAGTGGCAAGGCGCGTTTCATAATATCTACGTGTCCTACGGTAATCGGGTCAAACGATCCGGGAAAAACGGCAATTTTTTTCATCAGTGTGTATTGAGGATTCGAAAATTATAATTTCTCGCGGCAATATCAAATC
>JAEYZB010000169.1 GCA_023428205.1 Bacteroidota bacterium
CGTAAGAGGAGAAGAAAATATCCCGATGCTGGAAAATGTCGTGAAACCCTTTCCGCGATTGACTTATGACGAAGCGGTGAAAATCATCAAAGGCGAAGTGGACGTGAACGGAAAAAATGCGATTGCATCACTCGAAGAGGATCTTTCATTAGTAAAAACTCGCATCCAAGCGGTGAAAAGTGAGATTTTGGAGCGCGAAGAAAAAATTAAAACTCCCGGAATTAAAAAAGGCGAAATCGGATTTAATCAGGCAAAAGTCGATGCATTGAAACAAGAGTTGAGTGATTTGCAAGAACAAGAACGCAACATTCCGCAATGGCTCAATTCCGCGCGTACGTTTGAATACGGCAACGACTTTGGCGGCAGCGATGAAACCGTTTTGACACGCCTTTTTGATGTGCCTATAATGGTGTACAATTGGCCGCACGAAGTGAAAGCCTTTTACCTGAAACGCGACCCGAATGACAGCCGTTTTGCGCGTGGCGTGGATACGCTTGCACCGGAAGGTTATGGCGAAATCGTAGGCGGTGGCGAACGGGAAACCGATTTGAAATTACTCATTGATAAAATCAACGAACACAAACTGCCAATGAGTGCCTTTGAGTGGTATTTGGATTTGAGACGTTTCGGTTCTGTGCCGCACGCAGGTTTCGGTTTGGGCTTAGAGCGTTTGGTGACTTGGGTTTGTAAATTGCCACACGTGCGCGAAAGTATTCCGTTTCCGAGAATGTACGGAAGATTGATGCCGTAAATTTTCAATACGGCTTCGCTTCCATGTTATTCATCTGCCGTAAAATCCATGCTTGCCGGCTGTAAATAAAACCCGATGGTCGTGATAATTTATAGCGAAGCGGAGAGGGGATGATTGCCGCAATTAAAGCTGCTTGCGAGGCGGATAATTTCGCTGCGGGTTTATTGAAATAGGTTTGTGCTGCGGCTTCCGCGCCATACACGCCATCGCCCATTTCGATAATGTTTAAATAGACCTCCATGATTCGTTTTTTCGACCAAAGCGCTTCAATCAAAAATGTAAAATACACTTCAAACCCTTTGCGCACCCACGAGCGCGAAGGAAATAAAAACAAATTTTTCGCAGTCTGTTGCGAAATGGTGGAAGCTCCTCGTTTTTTTCGGGTATGTCGTTCGTTGTATTTCACGGCTTTCTCAATCGCTTCTACATCAAAGCCGAAATGTTCGTCAAATTTTTGGTCTTCGCTTGCCATTGCTGCGAGTTGCAGTTTCGGTGAAATTTCGTCCAGCGGTTTCCATTCTTTGTATAAGCGCAATTCTTTTCCGGCTATTTTCTGTTCTACTACGCGCTGCAACATGAGCGGTGTGACCGGCACCGGCACAAAACGAAATAGCAAAGTAGAAACAATAGAAATCAGCAAAAAGTAGCCGATGATTTTGAGTAAGGTTTTTGTAATTCTTTTCAGCATAGATGCGTTAAAAATATACTTTTACGGAATAAAATAGATTCGTATGAAATATTGGTTTTTTCCCGTGCTGTTTTTTGCATTGACACTTATGTCCGGTTGCGATGGTAAAAGCTGCAAAGATATTGTATGTGGTAATAATGAGATTTGTGCAAATGGAGGCTGCTTTTGCAATGATGGTTACTATGGACAAAACTGCGACCAGCTTACCGCAAATAAATTCGCTAATCAAAATTATTATGTAACAGAGTCTTGCCAATCGGGTACCGGAGGCGGATCGGGCTATTATGCGTATATCTATCCCGGTGGCTCGGTGGGTACGGTTACAATCGGCAACTTTTTGGGGCAAGGCTATGAGGTGGTTGCGTATCTGAAAGGGGATGCCAATAAAACGGGAGATTATCTCTATATTCCAGAACAATCGTATAGCGGTTCGGGTTCGGTGCAAGGAGAGGGCTATTACAATCCTGCGACATATAGAATCAGCTTCAATCTTAATTACACTTATGGTCTTGGAGCCAGTAACTCGTGTACGCAGACTTTTCAGCGACAATAAGACTTTGGGCGTAAGAAATAAGGTATGATCTTAAGTTAAATTCTTTCCGTATCATTGTCCACTGTCTATGAATCCGAATTTGAATAACGATAAAGAAAATCTGACTTCTGAAGAGCAAGAAGTGGAACGTGCGCTTCGCCCGAAGAGTATTGACGATTTTAAAGGGCAGCCACAAATTATCGAAAATCTTTTCATTTTCATCGAAGCTGCGAAACGCAGAGGCGAGTCGCTGGATCACTTATTGTTGCACGGTCCTCCGGGTTTGGGAAAAACCACGCTTTCGCACATTGTGGCGAATGAAATGAATGTGAGCATGAAAATCACCTCAGGGCCTGTGTTGGAAAAACCGGGCGACCTTGCTGGGCTTCTCACAAATTTGGAACCGAATGATGTTTTATTTATTGACGAAATACATCGCCTTTCGCCTGTGGTGGAAGAATATTTGTATTCGGCAATGGAAGATTACAAGATTGACATTATGATTGAAACGGGACCGAATGCGCGTTCTGTGCAGATTTCGCTCAATCCGTTTACGCTTGTGGGCGCGACCACGCGCTCGGGTTTACTGACCGCACCATTGCGTTCGCGTTTTGGAATTACCTGCCGTTTGGAATACTATAATGCGGAAGTATTATCAAATATCATCAAACGTTCTTCTTCTATTTTGAATGTACCGATTCAGGAACAGGCTTCGTTTGAAATTGCGCGCAGAAGTCGCGGTACACCTCGTATTGCAAATTTGCTGTTGCGTAGAGTCCGCGATTTCGCTCAGATAAAAGGAGACGGAACTATCACGCTTGATATTGCGAAATATGCGCTTGGTGCATTGAATGTGGATGCGCTTGGCTTGGACGAAATGGATAACCGCATTATCACGGCTATTATTGAAAAATTTAAAGGCGGCCCGGTGGGAATCAATACCATTGCCACTGCCGTAGGCGAAGAAGCCGGAACGATTGAAGAAGTCTATGAGCCGTATTTAATCATGCAAGGTTTTCTGAAACGCACTCCGCGCGGACGTGAAGCCACGGACTTGGCATATCGCCACATTGGGAAAGTGCCACCTGTAATGGGAGGGTCGCTTTTTGAGTGATTATTTTCATTTCCTATTCTTCCTCATAATCCTATTTTTACGACCAACTCAAAATTGAAATATGTCCACAGCAATTAATTTGGAATTTAACCGAAACGAAGACGCTATGAAAATGGCATTGAGCGAACTGAAAAAAGTGAGCGAACAAGTGAAACTCGGTGGCGGAAAAAAGTCTATTGAAAAACATAAAGAAAAAGGCAAACTCACGGCACGCGAGCGTTTGGAGTTGTTGTTCGATAAAAATAAACCGACTTTGGAAGTGGGACAACTTGCAGCTTACGGGATGTATGCAGAGCAAGGTGGTTGCCCGGGTGCAGGCGTGGTAACCGTTTTGGGTTATGTGAAAGGGCGTTTGTGTATGGTGGTGGCCAATGATGCGACTGTGAAAGCAGGTGCGTGGTTTCCGATGACAGGCAAAAAGAATTTACGCGCGCAGGAAATCGCGATGGAAAATCGTATTCCGATTATTTATTTGGTGGACAGCGCGGGCGCGTTTCTACCGATGCAAGACGAAATTTTTCCCGAT
Organism: Bacteroidota bacterium; assembly: GCA_023428205.1. Lineage (GTDB taxonomy): Bacteria > Bacteroidota > Bacteroidia > Chitinophagales > LD1 > CALAYL01. The sequence goes on from JAEYZB010000169.1 coordinate 3,612, forward strand.
AAAGAAAACTTCGGGCGCATTTTCCGCAACAACGCGGTGATGAGTGCCGCAGGTATTCCGCAGATTGCCGCGATTATGGGAAGTTGTGTGGCGGGTGGTGCGTATTTGCCGATTATGAGCGATGAGGCGTTGATTGTGGAAGGAACAGGGTCGGTGTTTTTGGCGGGTTCTTTTTTGGTAAAATCTGCTATTGGAGAAACAATCGACAATGAAACGTTGGGTGGTGCAACTACACACAGTGAAATCAGTGGAGTTACCGATTATAAAATGAAAAACGACCAAGAGTGTATTGAAAAAATTCGTTCGCTGGTGGATAAATTCGGTCATTCGGAAAAGGCCGGTTTTGACAGAGCAGAACCGCAAAAGCCGGCATCTCCGGAAGAGGATATTTACGGTATTTTCCCGGAAGATTCAGCGAAGCAATATGATATGTTGGAGGTGATAAAACGGCTCGTGGACAACAGCGAAATTGACGAATACAAGGAAGAATATGGCAAGTCAATCATTTGCGGTTATGCACGAATTGAGGGTTGGGCTGTCGGTATTGTGGCGAACCAACGCAAGGTGGTGAAAAGCATAAAAGGCGAGATGCAATTCGGTGGTGTGATTTACAACGACTCGGCCGATAAAGCCGCGCGTTTTGTGATGAACTGCAAACAGAAAAAAATTCCGCTGATATTTTTGCAAGACGTAACGGGCTTTATGGTTGGCTCGCGTTCGGAGCATGCGGGAATTATAAAAGACGGTGCGAAAATGGTGGCGGCTGTAGCCAATTCGGTTGTGCCGAAATTCACGATTATTGTCGGCAATTCGTATGGTGCCGGAAATTATGCAATGTGTGGAAAGGCTTACGACCCGCGTTTGATTTATGCGTGGCCTACGTCAAAAATCGCGGTAATGGGTGGAGAACAAGCCGCAAAAACAATGGTGCAAATTCAAGTTTCGCAACTGAAAGCCAAAGGGCAGGAAATAAATCCCGAAGACGAACAAAAACTCTTGGAGCAAATCAAGGCAAAGTATTTTGAAACCTTAGATCCGAAATATGCGGCCGCTCGCCTTTGGACAGACGGAATTATTGATCCCCTCGAAACACGCAAAGTGATTTCAATGGGAATAGAAATGGCGAACCATGCGCCAATCACAAAGCCGTTTAATGTGGGAATAATTCAGACCTAAGCTGAAATGGGTGAAAAAAACGAGGAAGAAATAAAAAAGGCGCACCCCAACCCCTTATTGACAAAAATAGCATAACTGAAACTTTTTGTCAATAAGGATTACATTTATATAATCGCACAGAGATATATAAATCCGGTTTTCATCGGGATGTAGGTAAATGAGTACTCCTTCCTGCTCGCCACCCACTTTTTATTTTGCGTATCACTCTACCGTATATTTTCGTATCATATCGTATCACATTGATTGAAATTGGTTGTTTTCGTATCATTATCGTATATTTGCGTATCATATCGTATCAAAATGATAAATAACGTATATTCTTTTTCACTCACTATTGACTGGAGTTTATTAAACACTATCAGCCAAATAGACCGTTTCGATTCACAATGGACAGCTATTGAGCGCAAAGAAGGACAAAGCCTTAAACAGTTGAAAAGTATTGCAACCGTTCGTAGCGTTGGTGCTTCAACACGTATTGAGGGAGCTAAGATGACCGATGAAGAAATTGATGTACTTTTAAAACAAATAGACATCACCAAATTGGACGATAGAGATTCGCAGGAAGTTGTTGGATATTTTGAAGTGTTAGATACAATTTCGGAATCATATACAGATATACCTGCTACCGAAAGCAACATCAAAAGTCTGCACAATCTTTTGATGAAATACAGCACCAAAGACGAATGGCACAAAGGTAACTACAAGCAACATAACAACGCAGTAGAAGCGACTTTCCCTGATGGAACGAAACAAATTATTTTTCAAACGACAGAAACAGGTTTTGCAACAGAGGATGCAATGAGAAGTTTGGTAGAATGGTACACTTCGGAAAGCAACGTTCACTCACTGATAAAAACGGCAGCTTTCGCCTATGAGTTTTTGAGCATACACCCATTTCAGGACGGAAACGGACGGCTAAGTCGTCTGCTTTCGACTTTATTGCTTCTTCAAAACGGATATAATTGGGTACAATATGTCAGTTTTGAACACGAGATAGAAAGTCGAAAATCAGAGTATTACAGTGCATTGAGAAGTTGTCAGGCGCAACGCCCAAATGAAAATATCACAGAGTGGATTGTGTTTTTCTTGGATGCGTTGAAAAATATTCAATCGCAGTTAATGCAGAAGTTGGACGTTAGTGGTACGGAAGCTCAACTTTCCCCACGCGAAAAATCAATTATTACTTTGATTGGAAACTATTCGGGAATTAAATCAAGTGAAATAGCCGAAAAGTTGAACATTCCTGCACCAACAATAAAACGAACATTAGCCGAATTGATAGAAAAAGGGTTGATAGAAAAAATTGGTACAGGACGAGGCACAAGCTACACTGCAATATAACGAACCTCCGCACTATAAAATACTACGGGAACGCTACAAGGCTTGTTCCCGTTTTTTATTTTCATACATTCGCAAAAACGAAATCACTATTGAATTAAAACATTAAACATATCGTAGAGCTTTAGCGCTTATTCTCTCAAGTCAGAAACGTAGGAAATTTCAGAGTTCAGGTGAGAATAGGTCGCGAAAGTTCACGCTCACAAGGGCGTGGGCTGTTTGTGCTTATTTGACTTGAATAGGTTTCTTCCTACCTACCTTGACTTGAAAAGTAAGCAGTAAAAACGAGCAGTTCCACATTGTTTTTTTGCTTAGAAGTCTAAGGGTTGCCAAATTGTTGCAACTGGTGTATTTTTCGCAGGAAAGCTCATAAACACTACGATTTCTACTTAAATACGCCTTTGGCTACAAGTTTTTTTTGTTGCAACAGCTTTGCCGTTGATTTGAGTCTAAATGTAACGGAGGTTTTGAGGGGTGTATGTATGCACCTAAAAAAAATAAAGGCATACGTTTTTGTCGTAAACCTTTATTTTCAAGTGGTCCCACCTGGAATCGAACCAGGCACCTACTGATTATGAGTCAGTTGCTCTAACCGAATGAGCTATAGGACCAAATCGGGTTGCGAATGTAAACTAAAAGTGAAAAACTAAAAACTTAAAATGAAAAATTGATGCTTGAGTCCCAGTTATAGGGTTTTTAGAAGTACCTGAAGCTGCCCAAAATTACGCCACATTACCGAAAATGGCAAAAATAGTCGTTCCGTAATTTTTTGATTTGATGAAATTAGGATGCTTTTCAAAGTTGTGATTCGGATTGTGTTCCATAATGAACCAACCGTCTTTTTTCAGCAGATTATATTTGAAAATTAAATCGGGGATTTCGGGCAAATTCGGTAGTGGATATGGAGGCCCTGCAAAAATATAATCGTATTGCTCCTTACACGTTTCAATGTATTTAAAAACGTCTATTGGAAATACTTTGATGAACTCCTCAACGCCAAATTCTTTTGCCGTTTTTTTGATGAAGTTAGTGCACTTTGGATTCTTCTCCACCGTAGTAATATCTTTACATCCGCGCGAAGCCATTTCGTAACTTAAACTTCCTGTTCCACCAAACAAATCCAAGTATTTTGTTTCTTCAAAATCAAACTGATTATTCAGCACATTAAACAAGCCTTCTTTCGCCATATCCGTTGTGGGACGCGTTCCCGGAATATTTGCAGGAGGGTGAAATTGTCTTGATTTTAAATTGCCGCCAATGATTCTCATAAACTAAATAATGCGATATTTTGATGTTTCGGATAATTGGTAAATAATGAGGAATATTCTACCGTGTTATTTTGCAGAAAAAGAATTTTTTGAAAATAGGCAAAAGCTATATCGTATATTTTTGACGGCTGCGCTACATCTCCCGATAAAACAAGTTCTGTTTCGTCCCCTTTCAATTCCAAATTTTGAGCGACCAAATTCGTGAAATATGCAAAATCCTCAGAAGCCTTAAATTCAAATGTATTGTAAAATTGCAGTTTGTCAGGGGCTCTGAAATAAGCGATGTGTAATAAGTTCCCATCTATTTGTACAAACAGTTTTCGGGCATCGCCTTTAGGAGAAATATATTCTAGCCATTTTAGTGGCAGCAGTTCATATTGCGCATTCGGGAAAAATGCATTGTAAAACTCCTGTACTGCGTGATCAATGGCAATTGCTCCCACTATTTCACCCGTAGCGATTTCGCTCGAAATGTGAAGTGCTTCCGTGTTTTTATAAAAATCCTTAGGAGTCAATTCCATGCGTCCACTAATGCCGATTTTCACTTGTCGATATACATTGGCAAAAAGCACATCGGAAGAAACAATCGCTTTCAATTCGTGCAAGGCATCGTTGAAATTGTGGGTTTGATAAAAGGTGTAGTGACGAAAAAAAATAATTTCATTCGGTTGATTTCCACACACACATACACGAAATGAATTATCCACCCAAGCTAAAAGCAGGTCTAACTTTTCAGTCGGCAAGGAATGAAGCATAATTCCGGTTTCATCAATGGTGTATGAGTGTTTCATCGGGTTAAACTTATGATTTTTTGCTAAATTTCCGTTCAATTTTACGTATGTCTGAATTACTTTTTGCTACATCAAATGCCAATAAAATTCGCGAAATCCAATCGCTTTTGCCGGATGGTTATATACTGAAAGGTTTAAGAGATATTGGTTTTTCGGGGGACATTCCTGAAACAGCTGATACGATAGCCGAGAATTCGCTGTTGAAAGCACAGTATATTGCCGAAAAATATGGAGTTCCGTGCTTTTCGGAAGATACGGGATTGATGATTGATGCATTGAATGGGAAGCCCGGGGTGCGTACTGCGCGCTATGCGGGAGAAAACGCGTGCAACCAAGACAACATTTCTCTCGTCTTACAGCAAATGATCGGACAAAACCAACGGTCGGCTCGTTTTGTTACAGTGATTACGTTCTTTGATGGCAATGAATTTAGGCAGGTAGATGGTGTTTGTGAAGGCTCTATAGCAATGGAGCCGAGAGGGGAGGATGGTTTCGGTTATGATCCGATTTTTATTCCCGCTGGCGATACCCGAACATTTGCTGAGATGAATTTGACCGAGAAAAATTTTTTTAGCCATAGAAAAAAAGCTTTTGCTAAATTTATGGAACATTTAGGACGCAATCACGTATAACAAACAAGCGAAATGGTTTATCACCCTTAAAATAAGTGATTATGAATACCGAGGCGCAAACATATTCTGACGAGCAAATTATTGACGGATGCTTGAAAAGTGACCGAAAATATCACGAGTTGCTTTATAAAAAATTTTCCCCGAAAATGTATGCCGTATGTCTTCGCTACGCGACAGATCAAAACGAAGCACAAGATATGATGCAGGAGGCTTTCATTCGGGTATATAACAATATCGGTAAATTTAGACGAGAGGGTTCTTTTGAAGGTTGGGTGCGTAGAATTTTTGTCAATACGGCATTGGAGGTGATTCGCAAAAAAGGGAATATGTATGTGGTGAGGGAAACGGAAAATATTAAAATGGAATATGCCAATGAAAACTCCCTGCAACGATTGATGAAAGAAGATTTAATGGCAATGATACAGTCGCTTTCAATAGGATATCGTACGGTGTTTAATTTGTATGTGATTGAGGGGTTTTCGCACAAAGAAATTGGGGAGCAATTAAATATAACGGAAGGTACATCAAAGTCGCAATTGGCGCGAGCTCGTTATTTGTTGCAGAAAAAAGTAAGTCAATTGACGGGGTTTAAAGCGGCAACAGCTACTAATGAATAATAACTGAAAAATGAAGATTATGGAAAACATGGAAAAATATATTAGAGAACAGCTTGAAGAGCATGAAATCACTCCACCTGCGGGTTTTTGGCATCAGATTTCCGATGCCTTGGATAAGCAAGAATTGTCTGAGAATAAGACGACTGTCTTGCCGCAGACGAAATCATGGGTCAATCGCGGGCAGATTTTGCGGATCGCAGCAGCCTTAATCTTTTTGATAGGCATAGGTGGCATAATTCGTGTATTGCAGATTAAAAATGGTAATGCGCACGAGACAACAGTTGCAACTAGTACCGATACAGAAGTAAATACAGCTCCAACACAACCCGTGGTTGTGGAATCGACTATTGCAAATACTGTAAATGTGGTGCAAGTTCAGAAAACAGTTGCCACAAATAGAAAGTCTAAAGGGGATATTGTATCTCCTAGAGTACAGCGCCAAGTGGTTGAAAAAAACGAGCACGTGGAGCCCGCGATGTATGAGACAATAACTGAAGAGACAGCGGTTGCTCAAAAAACAGAAGATTCTCAGTCTGTGATTTCTAATTCTACCGAAGTCTCTACCAATTCCGTACCGGTTTATTCGTTGAAATTGTTGGATAAAAATGTACCGGATAATGATGAAATCACGGTGATTGAAAAGGACCCGAAAAAGGTTATCGTCATTGAGAAGGGCTTATCCAAAAAGCCGGAAATACGGTATCAGTTACCGTTACGGTTTTAAGGACGGCACAATCCTGCTCATTTTTTCAAAGGACTTAAAATTACAATCCGTTGTTATTGGCAAATTCTATTAGCCCTGCAACGGATTTTACACTAAGTTTTCGGAAAATATTTTTTCGATGTGTTTCTATAGTGT
>JAEYZB010000062.1 GCA_023428205.1 Bacteroidota bacterium
ACCTCATTTTTTTGCACCACTTCGCGCCCAAAACGTGTGTTTTCTTCATTATCCATTAACCATTGATAATTAACCATTATATTCGCGCCCTTATGGAACATATCCGCAACTTTTGCATCATCGCACACATTGACCACGGCAAATCAACACTTGCTGACCGTTTGATTGAAACTACCAAAACCATTTCCGAACGCGAAATGATGGACACCGTTCTCGATAATATGGATTTGGAACGAGAACGCGGTATTACCATAAAAAGCCATGCCATTCAAATGGATTATATCCATAAAGGCAAAAAATATGCTTTCAATTTGATAGACACTCCGGGGCACGTGGATTTTTCGTATGAAGTTTCGCGTTCACTCGCAGCCTGCGAAGGCGTGTTGTTGCTCGTAGATGCTTCACAAGGAATTCAGGCGCAAACTATTTCCAATTTGTATTTGGCGGTTGACCAAGGGCTGACGGTGATTCCTGTGATCAACAAAATAGATATGCCGGGTGCAGACCCCGAATTGGTGGAAGATCAAATGATGAATTTGGTCGGCTGTAAACGTGAAGAGATTATTCGCGCAAGCGGAAGAACAGGCGCAGGTGTAGAAGAAATTTTGGAAGCGGTTGTGGAGCGCATTCCTGCTCCGAAAGGGAATCCTGATGCGCCATTACGCGCGTTGATTTTTGATTCGGTGTTTAATTCCTTCCGTGGCGTAATTGCCTATTATCGTGTGGTGGACGGCTCGATTAAAAAAGGCGAAAAAATAAAATTCTTTCACACCGCAAACGGCTACAATGCCGATGAAGTGGGCGTTTTGCGTTTAGATATGGAACCGCGAAACGAAGTGAAAGCAGGCGATGTCGGGTATGTAATTACCGGTATTAAAAACGCGAAAGAAATTAAAGTGGGCGATACGATCACTTCGTTTACCAATTCATGCGAAAAACCGATTGATGGTTTTGAAGATGTGAAACCGATGGTCTTTGCGGGAATTTATCCGATTGACAATGATGACTATGCTCAGCTTCGTGACTCGTTAGAGAAGTTGCAACTCAATGACGCGTCTTTGGTTTATGAGCCGGAAACTTCCATTGCATTGGGCTTTGGTTTCCGTTGCGGCTTTTTAGGATTGCTGCATTTGGAAATCGTGACCGAACGGTTGGAGCGCGAATTTAATATGTCGATTTTGACGACCGTTCCACAGGTTTCGTATACGGCTTATCTCACGAATGGCTCAAGTGTTATCATTAATAATCCTGCCGATATGCCCGAAGTGCAACGCGTTGAGCGTATCGAAGAGCCATATATTAAAGCACAGGTAATTACGAAACCCGAATACATTGGAAACATTATGTCTTTGTGTATGGATAAGCGCGGAATGTTGCTCAGTCAAAATTACCTGACCGAAGACCGCGTGGAAATGCACTTTGAAATGCCAATGGCGGAAATTGTGTTTGATTTTTACGATAAACTAAAATCTATTTCGCGCGGCTATGCTTCGTTTGATTACCACAAAACCGATTATCGTCCGGGCGATTTAGTGAAGCTAGATATCCTTTTGAATAGTGAAAAAGTGGACGCGTTTAGTGCAATGATTCACCGTACGAAAGCCGAAGATTTTGGTCGCAGAATGTGCGAAAAATTGAAAGAGCTGATTCCACAACAACAATTTACGATTCCGATTCAGGCGGCAATCGGGGCGAAAATTATTGCGCGCGAAACCATTTCCGCTTTGCGGAAAGACGTAACGGCAAAATGTTACGGAGGGGATATTTCGCGAAAACGCAAACTCTTGGAAAAACAGAAAAAAGGGAAAAAGCGGATGCGTCAATTTGGAAAAGTAGAAGTGCCGCAAGAGGCATTTATTTCGGTTTTGAAATTGAATGACTAATGGAATTTTCGCTCAATGGCAAAGAATTTATTGAATTGAATAAACTGTTGAAACTACTTGGTTTGGTAGGAACCGGTGGTGAAGCGGGGCAGCGTATTTTAGACGGAGACGCAACATTAAACAACCTGCGTGTAACCGAAAAACGCAAAAAAATTCGCGCAGGCGATGTGCTGCGTTTTGCAGGAAAAGAGATTCGCGTTTTGGCGTGAAATGGTGTAAAAAAACGAGCACAATTCAGCATTCGGGATAGATTTTTACTTTTACAAAAATGAATATGCGGAAATTACTTTTGGGAGTGGCAGCCTTTTTCTTGCTTGCTTTGTTTTGGAGTTGCAATCCTATGCCGAATGGCGGTTTGCCGGTGTACATTCAGGTTGATACGGTTTCTGTAAGCACCAATTATGGCGTGCAAGGGTCATCGGCACACAAAATTTCGGATGTGTGGGTCACGGTCAATGGCAAACAAATTGGGGTGTTTGAACATCCCGTGAAAGTGCCCGTTTTGGCAAGTGGTGATTTGCGGGTGCAAATCAGCGCAGGAATAAAAGATAATGGCGTAAGCAATACACGCGTGCAATATCCTTTCTACGCGGAAAATGAATATATACTAACGGCTACACAGTCCACGCAATCCTATGTTATCAATCCTGTTTTTACTTATGTGAATGGTACGAATTTTCCGTTTATGACGGATTTTGAAGGCAGCAACGGATTTGCAAACGTGAGTGCCGTTACAGAGGATGCGTTTGAAGGAAACAGTTGCGGAAAAATTTCGCTGAATACTACAGACACTACCGTTCTTGCGTACTCCAGCGCATTCCCTATCAGCAGCGCGGGATTGAGTGAAGTCTATTTGGAAATGAATTATAAATGCACCGGTTTTTTTGAGTGCGGTATTCTTTCGTATTCTTCAACCGGACAGGTGACAGACTTGTATAAAATCACCTTCAATCCGCGGGAGGCGTGGAATAAAACTTATTTGAATTTCAGCAATGATGTAGGCAGAGCGAAAGGAGAAAATTATCGGATTTATTTCAAAATTTCGAAACTTCCATCCGATCCGAATCCGGTGTATGTGTGGTTGGATAATATCAAATTAGTTCAACGATGACCAAACAGAAGCGGCAAAACTATATCCTGATTTATGTGGCGTTGGATTTGCTCGCAGCATTGTTGGCATGGACAACTCTTTACTACTTTCGGAAGTTTGTAATCGAGGGAGAACCTGCTCGTTTTTCTGACCCATTTCGCGACAATAATTTTTATGTCGGCTTATTGCTTATCCCGCAAAATTGGTTGGTGCTTTTTTATTTTAGTGGCAGCTACACCGATGTTTTCCGCAAATCGCGGTTACAGGAAACATTAAAAACACTTCTGCTTTCGCTTGTCGGTGCAGTCTTTATTTTCTTTGCGTTTTTATTAGATGATTTGATAAGCGGTTATCAAGATTATTACTACACTTTTTTCACGTTGTTTGCCGCGCATTTTTTGTTCACTGTTATTTTGCGTGTGGCTTTTTTGAATTACATCTAAAAGCTGTTGCGAACGGGCAAAGTGGGTTTCAATACATTGTTCATCGGTACATCAAAAAAAGTAGGAGAAGTTGTACGGAGCCTTTCTTCGCGCAATGATTTCGGCTTGATATACAAAGGGATTATTCATCTGGGTGAAAAAAACGCGGTCGCTGAGCAGAATTTGTCGGGGTTACCGGATTTGGGCGATTTGCATTCGTTGGATTATGTCCTCCGGCAAGAAAAAATTGAAGAAGTGATTTTGGCAGTAGATACCGATAAACATGCCTTATTGGCTTCGTTGATTAATGATTTGGGCGATAAAAATGTGTATATAAAAATCATACCGGATATGTATGATAT
>JAEYZB010000215.1 GCA_023428205.1 Bacteroidota bacterium
GTTACCGCCTCTACCCTATCCGAAAAATGGCGAATATGTGGTTTGTCACCCGCAAATACGAATTTGAAATTGAAGTGATTGTTCGCTGTGCATGGAAAGATATTCACGTGAAATCTCTTCCCGTGAAAGTCTATTATCCACCTGCCGATGAGCGCGTGTCACACTTTCGCCCTTGGCAAGATTTTACACGCATCAGCATATTGAATACTTTTTTGGTATTGTGGACATTTCTGTACATCAAACCGCGCAATTTATTTCGTCTTTTTCAGCAGAAAAAACTCAGTGAAATAGCGGAAGAATATTTGTTTCGCTCGCATGAAACAGCAGGCGTGAAAGCCGCTTCTGTGGCGTTAGGGTTTTTCTTTGGCATCGCGCCTTTTTGGGGATTTCAGATGTTGCTGGTTGCGTTGTTTGCTTGGATTTTCAAACTCAATAAAGCCCTCGCGCTTGTAGTGTCCAACATCAGCATTCCGCCAATGATTCCTGTGATTTTATTTTTGAGTTATTTGTGCGGTGAGCCGTTTATGCCCGATAATTACACACATATTTCGTTTTCGCAACAACTCACGTTAGAAATCATTCATCAAAACTTCATTCAATATCTTATCGGGAGTTTTATATTTGCCTCACTTGCAGCGGTGGTAGGCGGAGCGACTACGTATTTTTTAGTAAAAAGCAGAAAGTAGAGAGTAAGACCCAAGGTGCTCATTTCGACAAAGTCAATACACCGCGTTTTTTTCACCCATTTCACATCTCCTAACCTACAACCAAACAGCTCCTAACCATTTTTCATTTTTAGTTGTTAGTTTTTCACTTAGCTTCGCACCGCAAATAAATGAGTAATGGAGACCACCGCAATATTTCACAATCCGGTATCGGACGTGCTGGCGCAAATGCGAGATTATGGACATGAACAAATTCTGTTTTTCAATGATGTAGAAACCGGATTGAAAGGAATTATTGCCGTACATGATACCACACTTGGTCCGGCTTTGGGTGGTTGCCGTATTTGGAATTATGCCAATGAAACAGACGCTTTGTTAGATGTACTTCGCCTTTCGCGCGGTATGACGTACAAATCTTCTATCAATGGAATTAACTTGGGTGGTGGTAAAAGCATCATCATCAGTTCTGATAAAACACAGCGAACAGAAGCCTACTGGAAACGCTTTGGCGATTTTGTAGAAAGTTTGAACGGAAAATATATTACAGCTGAAGACGTAGGAACTTCTACTAATGAAATCGCCTACATCATGCAGCAAACGAAACATGTTGCCGGAAAACCTGAAAACGCAGGCGGCACAGGCGACCCTTCACCTGTAACAGCTTATGGAGTTTATTTAGGCATGAAAGCCGCTGTAAAATTTGCTACAGGAAACGAAAGTTTGGCAGGAAAAAAAATAGTGGTGCAAGGAGCAGGACACGTTGGACAGTACCTCATCGGTCACTTGGAAAAAGAAAATGCCGAAATTTTCGTTACGGACATCAACGAACAGAAACTGAAAGCCATTGCCGATAAATACAAAGTGAAAATTATTGCACCGGAAGCGGTCTATGCTACCGAAGCCGATATTTATGCGCCTTGCGCACTCGGAGCAAGTTTGAACTCAGAAACCATTCCGCAGTTGAAAGTGCAAATCGTTGCGGGCGCAGCCAACAACCAACTTTCTGACGAAATTGTACACGGACAACAGCTAAAAGATAGAGGTATTATTTATGCACCCGACTTTTTGATTAATGGCGGAGGAGTTATTAACTGCTATCGCGAAGTGCAAAACTTGAGTGCAGAAACCACTATGCAGTTGGTAGAAACTATCTACGAAAAAACGTTGCAAGTGTTGCAACGCGCACAGCGCGATAATTCTACTCCGCAGGAAACCGCTATTACCATTGCCCAAGAACGAATTGAACAAGTAAAAAAAGAGAGAAAAAATGCTAGGTAGAAGAAGTTTACGGGTAAAAACCATGCAGGTATTGTATGGCTACGAACTCAATAAAGAATTAGGGCTTAGTACCCTGGAGCAGCAGCTTACTAAAAGCACCGAAAAAACCGTTTCGCTATATTTGGCATATATAACGTACCTCTACGAACTGACACAATACAGTTTGGTGGACGTGGCTATCCGTATGGCAAAATACATCAAGACCGAAGAGGATAAAAACCTAAGTACTCAGCTTGCGGTCGCACCCATTCTCCAATCGCTATTTGAAAATTCGGAATGGAAAGCCTTTTTAGCAACGGAAAAAACGTTTTCGTTGATTGACAAAGAGGTCGTAAAATCACTTTTCACCCAGTTGCGTACTAAACAGCGCTACAAAGATTTCTGTGCACACGAAAATCCAACAAACACCCAGTTCAATGACTTGCTCGCATACATTGTAAAGAAAGTAATCACAGACAATGATTTACTGGAAAGTCAAATGGAAGAAAAGTTCAGCAACTTCGATGACGATTCATTTTTGCTGCTGCACTTGATTCAGAAATTTTTTGAAGGTCTGAAAGAAAATAATGATCCCTCCGTTTTCATCGAAGCGGTGCGCACCTGGAAAAATGAACAGCGTTTCCCGAGCGATTTGCTGAAACAATACTATCAGCATGATGATGAAATCACCAAAATCATCGAGCCGAATTTGCAGAATTGGGATATGGACCGAATTGCAGTACTCGACATGACACTCATGAAATTAGCGGTGTGTGAAATGCTATACCTACCCACCGTTCCCGTGAAAGTGAGTATCAACGAATATATTGATATATCCAAAATATACAGCACCCCAAAGAGTAAAGATTTCGTGAATGGTGTTTTAGATAAAATCAAACTCCAACTGACAAACAGCGGACAAATCAAAAAACAAGGACGCGGATTGGTGGAATAATTAATTGTTAATACCATTCAAATCCTGCTCGTTTTTTTGCCCCATTTCCTCTTACAATACTATTCTCCTCGTTTTTTTACCCCATTTCCCTCTTATCCCATGACACTTACGAGTTATTTAGAAAAAAGTTTGTTATTTCCGGAAAGAAAATTTACTATTGCGATCCGTATTTCCGAAAGGGCTTCCAAATAACGGGATAAATTTTTAATAATCAATCTAAAAATAAGACACATGGCAGACGTTAAAGCTCTTGCAGAACAATTAGTAAGCCTTACAGTAAAAGAAGTAAGCGAATTAGCAAATGTATTGAAATCAGAATACGGTATTGAACCGGCTGCTGCGGCTGTTGCTGTTGCAGCTCCTGCCGCTGGTGGAGCTGCTGAAGCTGCTGCTCAAACTGAATTCGATGTAATCTTGAAAAGCGCAGGTGCTCAAAAATTGAACGTAGTTAAAGTGGTAAAAGACTTGACTGGTTTAGGTTTGAAAGAAGCTAAAGAC
>JAEYZB010000263.1 GCA_023428205.1 Bacteroidota bacterium
CTGTATGAGGTGTGCGTCATTATCTTTTTCGAGTAAAGTAGCGCGCAATTCGAGGTTTGTAATAGTGTTCGTAATGACGAGCGACTTTTCTTTCCACTTAGAAAGTCCGCCCACAAAGCATTTCCAAACAACACTCTGCTCGTTTTTTTGCCCCACTTGTTCCAGACAAAATATCTCAATCTTCGCTCCGCTTTCTTTGTGAAACACCAATCGGGCAGGAATTACTTTGGAATTATTGAACACCAAGAGCGCATTTTCAGGAATGTGTTCGCTCAGGTTTTTAAAAACAGTTTCTTGGATATTTCCGTTTTTGTAAATCAATAGTTTTGAGCTATCGCGTGGCGAAACAGGATAAAGCGCAATGCGCTCTTGCGGAAGATGATATTGTAAGGAAGAGAGCGATAAATGTTTTTTATTCTCCATTTTTTTCGGAAGAAATTTTGAATAGGAATTTATTCGACTATTCTGTTATTCTAAAATCTCATTTGCTTGCGAAATACTGTTCCAATAGCGCCTCCATTTTTCCAATAACTCATGAAAGTTTTTCGGTAGTTCATTTTCAAAATATAAAAACTCGCCTGTAGTTGGGTGCGTGAAACCGAGCGAAGCTGCGTGTAATGCTTGACGCGGAAAAATCTGAAAACAGTTTTCGATAAACTGTTTGTACTTGCTGTAAATAGTGCCTTTCAGAATTCTGTCGCCACCGTAGCGCGCATCGTTGAAAAGCGTGTGCCCGATGTGTTTCATGTGTACACGAATTTGGTGTGTACGCCCTGTTTCCAGTTTACATTCTACGAGCGTTACATAGTGAAAACGCTCTACCACTTTGTAATGCGTCACTGCGTGTCGTCCGAAATCGCCATCGGGAAAAACTTCAAACTGCATTCTGTCGCTCGAATGGCGACCAATATTTCCCGTGATTGTACCTTCATCTTGCTCCACATTTCCCCAAACGAGTGCGAGATATTTTCGTTGAGTAGTTCGGTCGAAAAACTGTTTGGATAAATGCGTAAGCGCATATTCCGTTTTAGCAATTACCATAATACCGCTCGTGTCTTTATCTAAGCGATGCACCAATCCGGGACGATAATTTTCCGTTAAATTCGGTAAGTTTTGGAAGTGGTATAACAGGGCATTGATTAGCGTACCGCGATGATTGCCGATTCCGGGGTGACACACCAAACCGGGTTGTTTATTGATTACGACAACGGCATCATCTTCGTGAATAATTTCGAGTGGAATGTTTTCCGCTTCAAGACTATAAGCCTCTTCCGGCTTGGGAATAAAGAGCGAAATAAAATCTAATGGACGGATTTTGTAATTTGATTTTACTGCTTTTCCGTTTACCGTGATGTTGCCCGCATCGGCAGCCAGTTGAATGCGCGTGCGTGAAATATTAGATGGTAATCTATTGGATAAAAATTTGTCTATACGTTGCTGCTCCTGTCCTTTATCGACAGTAATATCCATCTGTGTATAGAGGTCATCGTTGTCGGAACCTTCTATGTTGAAATCCGAAACATCTTCTTCCTCCTGCATAATTATTGAATGTTGTTCAAGTAGTTTTTGAGCTTGTCAATGACATGAACTTCTATGGTATCTTCTTCATGTTCTATTCCTAAATAGTACGATATATAATCGCTCCAATGAATCAAGTAAAAATATTGCTGAATGAAAGATTCGCCTTCGGCTTGTACTTCTATCAGTGTTTTAGCGTAGTCTTTCACCAAGTCCTTCACGAAATTAAAGCGCAATTTATTGCGTTCATGTTCGAATGAGTGACGTAAAAATATCACACCTAAATCGTGTTGTTTCTGTTTCCAACCAACAATTTCATTGTGGTTTAATTCAGGAATGGCATTGTGATAGCAGAGCGATTTCGAGTTTTCGTCTATTTGTTGTTGCAAACGCAAACCCACACTATCAATGGCATTTTCGTTATGCGCAATCACAAGTTTGTTTTTCAGTTGCTTTGCAAGAACTTTAGTTGATTCAGCTATCGAAGCTTGTTTTTCTGATAAGAACTTTGCGATAGCCGTAAATTCTTCTTCTACGTCAAGCGAAATCAAATCAAGTTTTTGTAAAACAGATAACGCATTTACTGCCCCATAACCCAGCGAAGCTCGTGGCGGAAACCCTTGTGGCATTTCGACAAAATCCAAATTGTGCCGAGTAGCGAGTTCTTTCAATTTTCCTCCGGAGCTGATGACAATTGGCTTAATACCTTTCGCAAGCGCTTCATATAAACAACTGATTACTTCTTCCGTATTGCCGGAATAGGAAACTAAAATGACTAACGTGGACTCGTCTGCAAACTCAGGAAGGGTGTAATCTCTTACAGCAATGACAGGAACTTTGATGTCTTTTTTCGTGAGGTCTGATGCCAAGTTTGCAATAAAACCGGAACCACCTAAACCCGCGAAAAGCACATTACTAATGGCTGGATATTCTTTGTTAAACGATATCTTCTTCGCATCTTCGAGTGCGAGCGTTATGTGTTTCGGAAACTCAGTAATGTACTTAATCATTGGTCTATTCGGGAAAATTGGAAGCGCAATATCGGTAAATCTTTGAAATGAAGTAATGCGCACAGCGAATTTTCGTTATTTTTTGAGAGGTTCGGCTAATAAGTTGGGATAATCGGTAATGACACCATCAACACCCAACGCTTTAAGTTCTTGTATTTTTTCAAGACTGTTTACTGTCCAAGGAACAATGGTCATACCCATTTCGTGACAGCTTTCAATGACTTTTTTATTCACTAATTTGAAGTAGGGACTGTAGGACGTGGGCGTGTATCCCAATGCCTTTACATTTTGTTTCACACTCTTCAGATTGGCAATGAGCAACTCTTGCGGAATCGCCTTATCTATCGCTCTCAACTCCTGTAACACGCGTAAATCAAACGACTGTACGAGTACCTTATCCAAAAAGTCTTTTTCTTTCAGCACGCCATAAACCAATTGCACAAAGGTCTTCGGGTCGGGTTGGAAAACTCCGTCTTTTGATTTCCAGCACTTGATTTCTACATTCAGTTTCGGCAGTTTCAACTTATTTACCTCGCAGTAGTTTCTGATGGAGTCAATCACTTCGCTCAAAAGAGGCTTTGGTACATTCCGCTTCTGTTGTTCGGGAAAGTCAGGATTGAATTTGCTGCCGCAATCATAGCTTTGCACCTCGGCAACTGTCATGTTGAAAATATTATAATCCTTCGGCTTGTTGCTTTTCACGTTTTCGCATATCGCTTGTCGCAACCATGGTTCATGGCTCACGAGCACTTTCAGGTCTTTCGTAATCACGACATCCAGTTCCAGAAAATCGGCACCGCTTTTTGCGCCTTCGTAAAAAGCAGGAATGGTATTTTCCGGAGCTAACCCGCGTGCGCCACGATGTCCATGAACCTGAAAATGGCTTTGTGCGAAGGAAGAACTAAGCCCAATGGACAAAAGAACGGAAACTATTTTTTTCATCTTCATGTATTGTTTATCGAGAGGCGCAAGAAACACCTCGTTTTTTAGCACCACCTTATCGAATTGTCAAATCTTTTATTCGCTCAGGAAGCGACTGAACCATTTTCCCGAATCCTTCACAATGCGCTGTTGTGTTTTGAAATCGACTCCCACCATACCGAAGCGCGGACGATAGCCCTCCGCCCATTCAAAGTTATCCAGGAAGCTCCACACGAAATAACCGCCTATGTCAATGCCTTCCCTTTTCGCTTTCAGCACTTGTGCTAAATAGTCTTTCAGAAACTGCGTCCTTTTTGTGTCGTGAATCTCCCCGTTCACCACTTCATCTTTCACGGCCACCCCATTTTCGGTGATGTAAATGCGCGGAAGGTTTTTGTATGCCGCAAACTGCTTAATGATGCGGTACATCCCTTCAGGATACACTTCCCAATTCATTTCGGTAATGTCGTGACCCAGTTTTTTCGGAGGCACATTGATGCCGTGCAGCATCGGAATGACGCCCAAATGTTTTGTCACGATACGCGTATAGTTTTGCAAGCCCACGAAATCAAAATCAAAGGGCAGTAGTTTTTCATCACCGTCTTTGATATACTTCTCCATCTTTTTGAGAGCCGGCAAATCCTTCACGGGATAGCCCATCCCCAACACGGGTTCAATGAACAATCGATTGACCAGCACATCTGCCCGAACGGCAGCGCGTTG
Source organism: Bacteroidota bacterium (assembly GCA_023428205.1). Taxonomy (GTDB): domain Bacteria; phylum Bacteroidota; class Bacteroidia; order Chitinophagales; family LD1; genus CALAYL01. The sequence continues at coordinate 4,173 of JAEYZB010000263.1, forward strand.
ATTGGCCGGTTTATCTTTCCAAGCGTCCACGGCACTGCACGAAAACGTAGTGCCAATGTGCCCATTTTTTACTTCCTTTTTCAAAATCCGTCCGCCCGCTCCGTGACTCAATGTGACATGGTGTGTAGCCGCATAAAAATCGTTGAACTTGCCCAATTTCCCCGGTGCATGCATTCCCATCAGGTAGCCAAGCGCTGTAAACGCCATCGGTTCGTTGAATACCATCCAGTTCTTCACTCTGTCTCCGAAATGTTTGCCACAAAGCGCCACATACTCTTCAAACCAATGCACCACATCGCGGTTTACCCAGCCGCCCTTTTCCTGTAATGCTTGCGGAAGGTCCCAGTGATAGCACGTAATCCATGGTTCCACGTTTTCCTTCAGGCAGGTATCAATCACACGGTTATAGAAATCAATTCCCTTTTGATTGACAGCGCCTGTACCTTGCGGTAAAACCCGCGACCATCCTATGGAAAAACGCGAAGCGGGAATATTCATCTGGCGCATCAGCGCAATATCCTTTTCATAGCTATGATAAAAGTCGCAGGCCACATCGCCATTCTCGCGGGTCTTGATTTTATTTTTGTGATGGTGTGTGTAGTGGTCCCAAATGGATTCGCCCTTGCCATCCAGGTTCCATGCCCCCTCAATCTGGTATGCGGCTGTGGCCGTACCCCACACGAAATCCTTGCCAAAGTCACTGCGCTTGAAGCCATTCTCTTCGGCATAAAAGGAAAACAGTTCTTTCGGAATCATTGCGCCTGCGCCCAGCGCAGCACTTAGTTTCAACCAGTCTTTACGGTTCATGTTTTATGTTTGTCGGTTCATCAACTTGATGAAGTTGAGTTAAAAGTTTCCGCGCTCGGCTTGTTCCCGTTCGATAGCTTCAAACAGTGCCTTAAAGTTCCCTTTGCCAAACGATTTAGCGCCTTTGCGCTCGATGATTTCGTAAAACATCGTTGGGCGGTCTTCTACGGGCTTGGTGAATAGCTGTAAGAGATAGCCTTCATCGTCTCTATCCACCAAAATACCGAGTTCTTTCAAGGGTTCAAGGTCTTCGTCTATTTTGCCAACGCGGTCTAAAAGGTCTTCATAATAAGAAGCCGGTGTTTGCAGAAACTCGACTCCGCGCGCTTTCAGTTCGCGAACGGTTTTGATGATGTCTTTGGTGGCAATAGCCACGTGTTGCACGCCTTCATCTTCATAGAAATCCAAAAACTCCTCCACTTGCGACTTGCGTTTGCCTTCGGCAGGCTCATTAATCGGGAATTTGATATAGCCATTGCCATTGCTCATCACCTTACTCATCAAGGCAGAGTATTCTGTGGATATATCCTTATCATCAAACGATAGAATATTTTTGAAACCCATTACGTCTTCATAAAATTTCACCCAGGTATTCATTCTATTCCAACCGACATTGCCTACACAATGGTCGATATAAAGCAAACCGCAATCGGTCGGATTGTAATTGCTTATCCATGGGCGGAAATTCGGCATAAACGTGCCTTTATAGTTTTTGCGCTCCACGAAAAGATGTACGACATCGCCATAAAGATGAATGCCACTGGTACGCACCTCTCCGTTTTCATCGCTATGCGTGGTGGGTTGCAAATAAGGCTTTGCGCCACGCTTTGTTGTTTCTTCAAATGCCTTATAAGCATCATCTACCGTAAGGGCAAGCACCTTTACGCCATCGCCATGCTTTTTCAAATGCTCTGTAATCTCATGGTTCGAGCTAAGTGGGGTTGTCAGCATCAGGCGAATTTTATTTTGCGCCAAAACATAAGATGTGCGGTCGCGCACGCCTGTTTCAGGACCTGCATAAGCGTAGCTTTGAAAGCCGAATGCCGTTTTGTAAAAGTGTGCCGCCTGTTTGGCATTGCCTACATATAATTCAATGTAGTCCGTTCCCTGCAATGGAAGAAATTCAGTATTCGACATAATAGTGTGTGTTTTATTTTCGGAAACAAGATTACAACAAAAAGTCGAAAGTCATAGAAGTTGTAAGTTGTGGGTGGGGAGTTGTAAGTTGTAGGTTATAAGTTGTAAGTCGTAAGTGGAGAGTTGTAAGTGGTAGGTTATAAGTTGTAAGTGGAAACAAGAAATTGGAAGAAGAAGGGGAGGGGTGAGTGGGAAATTTTCCATTCCTGCAAATGGTGGCAAAAAACGAGGAGGATGCGAAGAGATATTAAGAAAAGATTAAAATTTTTGAGGGGATTGATTTTTAAAAGGACATTCTTTTCTTTTGTAGGACAACCAAGGTAATCCGTCAATACCAAACCATGCTATCTGTCTTTAACCATAAAGCCGGAATTCCGATTGGTGCTATATACGTGGCTATCCCAAAGGGGGCAGAGAAGGACTTTTTCCCTATTTGCGGTTTGGCGGGTGAAAAATGGCTTTGCCGAGGGGCTTCGGGGCATTTATTCCTTTCCAAAGGTCAGGTATCGCTTTCCAAAGGTCAAGTATCGCCTTCCAAAGGTCATGTATCGGCTTCCAAAGGTCAGGTATTTCTTTCCAAAGGTTAGCAGCGGTGCCGACCTTTTTTTGTGGAGGGGTATTCAACCCCTTCCCCGCTTCGCGGTACTTCCCCTTTGCAAGGGGAAGAGTTGGTGCGCGCAGATAGATTAAATGTGTGCGGAAGTGCTAACCTGTTTCTCCCCTGAATAGGGGAGATGTCCCGCGCTTCGCGGGACAGAGGGGTATGAAATGGGTCGAAAAAATGAGGAGGTTTTTCTATTTTTGAAATGGGTGAAAAAAACGAGCAGGAATTATGCACATTGAATCAATCCGCGATTATTGTTTATCGAAAAAAGGCGCAACGGAATCTATGCCTTTCGGACCGACTGTGGTGGTGTTTAAAGTAATGGATAAGATGTTTGCTTTGCTGCCATTGGACACGGATTTGCGGCTCAATTTGAAAATGGATGAGGACTTAGTTTCCGAATACCGCGAAAAATATAACGGCATTATTCCCGGTTATCACATGAGCAAAAAACACTGGAACACGGTGCTGATTGAAGAAAGTGATGTGCCGCCCAAATTGGTGAAGTGGTTGATAGACCATTCATACGATGAAATTGTAAAGAAACTGCCGAAAAAAATTCAGGCTGAACTTCAATCTATTTCGTAACTTTACCTCATTATGATTGAGTTAGCATTAGTAATTTTGTGTTGTTGGCAGCTGTATCGGTTGGCGGAGCAACGTAGCCTTTCGGGCTGGAGATGGATAGGGAATTTTATTTCAGGTTATTTTTTATTTGGTCTTTTGCTGTCGTTCGGCTTGGTTTATTTTTATGGCGCGGATGCTGTTAAAGATATGAAGGTGGCACAGGAATTAATTAAACCGTTTGCGCCTTATGCGCTGTTGTTTTTGGTGATTTGGTTTTTGTTTATTCGTTCACGGATACTCAAATACGAAGAGTTTGGCGATGATGGAAGCGATGATAATTTCACGTCTAAACCTACCACACCGGAAACGCCCCCGACAGAAAAAAAGGATTTGTCATACTTCCGTTAATCCTTCTATCCTATGCTTCAAAAGGAAGAATACATTCGGATTATTTTTGGGTTAAAGATTAAGAAACTGCGCGAAGAACATGCGGTTTCGTTGAAAGAAGTTTCTTCCAAAACAGGGATTTCTATTTCTTATTTGAATGAAATTGAAAACGGGAAAAAATATCCGAATCCGCAAAAAGTGGCGCGTTTGGCGGAATATTTTGATGTGAATTACGACCAATTGGTGGCACTGAAAGTGACCAAAGATTTGGCTCCGATAGCCAACTATCTGAATATGGATGTGGTGAATGATGATTTGCTCGCTACATTTGGAATAGACAAAAGTGCTTTGCTTTCTATTTTGCTGAATAATCCGTTGAAAGTTTCGGCTTTTATCAATGCGGGGATGGAGATAGCGAGTAGCTATAATCTGAAGCAGGAACACTTTTATTTTCTGTGTTTGCGCGCCTATCAGGAACTGAATGAAAACTATTTTGAAGAAATAGAAGAAGCCGTAGATGTTTTTCGCAAAGCGCATTTCGGGCAAACGGCAGCCGATATTTCCTCCACGGTTTATCAGCATTTTTTAGAAAAGGAATTTAACTACACGATTCAGAAAACGGACTTTATCCATTATCCGTCATTACATTCGTTTCGTTCGGTGTTTATTCCGGAAAAGAAACTATTGCTGTACAATGAAAAACTGACGGAACAACAAAAAATCTTCCTATTCGGACGCGAAATTGGTTTTGAAGTGCTGGATTTGAAAAAACGCCCGTACACGACTTCGTGGCTGAAAGTAGAGTCTTTTGACCACGTGATTAATAATTTTAAAGCATCGTATTTTGCACAGGCACTTCATTTGAACCGAGAAAGTATTGTAAAAGATTTGGAGCATTTCTTCTCGCTGCAAAAATTCAAAGCGGTATTTATTCATCAGCTTTTGGCGAAATACAATGCTTCACCGGAAATGTTATTGACTCGTTTTACGAATTTGCTGACAAAATATTTCAACATTAACGAAGTGTTTTTTATTCGATACAGCAACAAAGAAGCGGAGAAAAACTTGAAAGAAATTTCAAAGGAAATGCACTTGCTGAAACATACGTCCAACCTCGAATATGCGCGGAGTGAGCAGAAATTCAGGCGCGAAATCACGCGTGTGGTGGTGCGCTATTTGAGCGAAGAAGCGGACACGAAAGAAGGAGAAAAAGTAGCGGCTTTCATCAGCCAAAGCCCCAATGGAAATGAGTATTTCACTCTCTCGGCTCTCACGCCAATGCCCGAGTTGAACAATAATAATAATTCCGTTACCATTGGTTTTGTATTGACCGAAGCCGTGAAAAAGAAAATCAAATTCATTCAGGACGCGAAATTTCAATCTACCGAGCTGCAACAGTATTTTGACACGAAGCGTACGGCTCTGAAAAAACAACGAGAAATACCTTTGCGCGAATTGCAAGAAGCGGATTATGCGCGACTGAAAAGTGATACAGGAAAGTGAAATGGGTGAAAAAAACGAGCAGGATTATAAAAAAAGCGACCCTAAAGTCGCTTTCTGTTTTTATCCTTAGAAGTTATAGCCTTCAAAGTCTTCGGTAAATTCGTTTGCTTTGAACGTTGGATTTACTTTCAAGTTGTAATATTCATATCGCTCGAAAACGCCTTTGTCGTCAGCCATTTCTTGGAATAACGGAAACATCGTTGCCTTATCAATATATAAAACTGATTTTTTCGCATAAGCAGAAGGGATTTTCAATGTTTTTCCGCTAAGATCTGTTTCAAAACTTTTGACTACCGGGTTCAATTCTGTAATTGAATATTCTGGAACAAGTACGCGTTGTGAGAAGGTGTATAAGTTTTCTCCTGCTTTTGCCGTGGCGTTGGTGATATCGTAAGTCGGGTCGATGATGGTAATTTTATAGCATGATTTTCCGTCAAAAGTGACATCGCCTTCATATTTAAATACTTCATCGAATTTGTTTTCTGCATCAGCGCGTTTCAAGGCATTGCCGATAATGCGTGCATACAATCCAAAACCTGAACTTAAAATAGTGTGGTGTTGGTCACCGGTAAGCAACGAGTTGGTGGGAGCAAGGGTGACAGTCGGTAAAAATTTGCCCGGGTTTACGCGCACTTTGTCTCCGCGTTGTCCTTTCACAAAAAGCAATTCTGTTCCTTCGTGCGGTTTGGTAGAAACTTTTCCGTAGATACTCCACGGGTTCAGATTTACTTTTGTCGTGATTTCCGTATAAAATAAGGTGCTTTTGCCTTTTATTCGTTCGTAGCCTCTCATCGTGTACACGCATCCTTTGGAAGCGTTTACTGCAGTTAAAGATTTATTGATAATTGTGCGGGCTTGATTTTCTGCCGCAATCGCTACGACACTTGTGAGAAGAAATAGAGCCGTTGAGATGAAAAGTTTACGCATGTTTTTTTGCTGTTTTAAAATTTTAATTTGCTACGATGAAGTTTGTTGTGAATAGTTTAAAGAGAGATTCCGAAATTTTTGTAAAGCGCACTCATAATCCATGCCGGTCCGATCATCAAAAATTGAAGGTCTTTGAGAAATGAGGGTTTTTTCCCTTCTACGCTGTGCCCCCAAAATTGCCCAATCCATGCAAGTACAAAGAGCACGATGGAAACTACTGCCAAATTTAACCCTGCACTTTGAATGCTTTGGCAAATGAAAAGACAAAGGAGCACATATATCAGCATTCCTACTGCTAATTTTGGAGAAAGAACAGCATAGTATGTGGTTACAAGTATCAAGGCTACCTTGGCAAAAATACCTTGCGCCCAAATGGAATTATCGGGGGTTACTTCCACGAAAGGGTTTGGAATACTGTATAGCAAACCAACTACCGTAAAAAATATAATAGGAACGCAAATCCAGTGAACCAATTTATTGGTTGGATTTTGGTGACTTACGGAATATTCCGCTAACCATTCTTCTATTGTTTTCATAACTATTTGATTTTAGAAGCCCAAAGTACGCCAACTCTTGATAAAAACAAAAAGTCCTGTCATTATTTTGACAGGACTTTTAAAATATCAATTAATAAATCGTGGTGATTAGTCAGCGATTACAACTTTTTGTGTAGCAGTAGATTTGCCGTCAGTAATGTTTACAAAATAAACTCCTTGAGGAACATTGTTTCTTTCAATCACGGCAGTATTGTTTCCTGCTATTGCTTTAATAGTTTTTACAGAAACTGTTTTACCCAAAACATCCATTACTGAAAGAGTATAGCTTCCGGTTTTTTCACTTACGAAAGAAACAGTAGCAGAACTATTCATCGGATTTGGAGCAATAGTAACTTTTTGAATATCATTGTTCACTTCATTGATTCCTGTTACGCAAGCCGCATTTCTACCAGGATTAGAGCTGTATGCCGCACATGAACCTCCATCAGCTTGTACGCGAACGGAAAGTCCGATGTTCGCCAAACTTGCATCTTGAGTAGACTCCCAAGTGCTGATTCCATCCAATTTTGCTTTCACAAGAATCAATAAATCGTATTGACCTACGGCATCATTCGGAGTTCCACTGATGGTAATAACTCCAAACTCATCGTGTGCATAAAGTTTTGTTGCTCTGTCCACTGTCCAGCAAAGTCCGCATGGTAGGTTGCTGATAGAAATCCATTCCAAAGAATCTACTGTTACAGATTCGGGTTGGGTAATGTCTCTTGGTACTTTGAAGGTTATTGTTTCATTATATGGCACACCTTGAGTAGCGCAAGGCAAAGCAGCAGATGCCGGAGTAAGCACTTCTGTAGCAGAAGTATTAGGCAATTCAGATGATACACCACCGCACGCTTGTGCGTTTACTTGAGAGGTTCCTAAGCCGATAAAGGCGAAAATGGTAAATACTTTTTTCATGTTTTATTTGTTTTATGATTCAAATGTAAATTTTATTTCCCGATGAACGGACATAATTTATCAACGAACTGCCTTTAAAAGTGTTCATTTAATTAGTTATTCTTTTCGTTTTCCCAATCGGAAGTTTTTTTCGCTAACGTCTGTGCAAAGGCTTTCACGTCTTCTTTTACAAATGGATTTTTTGTCGCGCGCTGGTAGGAATCTGCCATAGACAAAAGTGTTTGAAAAAATTGGGAGTGCATTTCGTCAGTCGTCATTTCATTGGTCCATAAATCAATTTTGAGTGTGTCTTT
>JAEYZB010000290.1 GCA_023428205.1 Bacteroidota bacterium
GATTTGTTGTGCCGTTTGCCGAAAAATTAGGTTATCCAGTACCCATCGTAGATTTCCGTAATCCGGGAGTCACTTCCATGTCGGTTGATACGCACAAATATGGATATACGGCAAAAGGAACTTCGGTTGTTTTGTATCGCAACGAATCATATCGCCATTATCAATATTACACAAGCACAGAGTGGCCGGGCGGTTTGTATATGTCGCCAACTATTGCCGGTTCGCGTCCGGGTGGTTTGAGCGCAGCTTGTTGGGCGACTATGGTTTCGCTGGGAGAGAAGGGATATTTAGATGCAGTGAAATCAATCTATGATGCAGCGGACGTTATCAAAAAAGGAATGGCGGAAATTCCTGAAATAAAAATATTGGGTGAGCCGCATTGGATTATTGCATTTGGCAGTGATGTGGTCAATATTTATGAAGTGTTGGACTACATGACCAAAAAACACTGGAATTTGAATGGCTTACATAAGCCTGCGAGTGTTCATATTGCCCTAACGCTGCGTCACACACAAGCGGGCGTGGCAGAACGCTTCGTCAATGATTTGAAAGAGGCGGTAGCTTACGTGAAAGCGAATCCGAATAGTAAAGATGGAATGGCTCCCGTGTATGGAATGGCAGCAAGTTTGCCATTTCGCGGTATGGTGGCTGACTTTTTGAAAAAATATCTGGACGTAGTGTACAAAGTATAACGCATGCGTTCACATAAAATCCTGCTTCTGCTCGTTTTTTTCATCCATTTACTATGTGGAAATTTTTCTTTCGCGCAGTCTGTTTCTATTACTAAACACCATCCGAAAAAGCGGCAAATGCATTCCTATTCTTTTGTGCATTTAACCGATACGCATATTGGCGAAGGGATTGCAGATTATGGCACAGAAGGCTATATAGATGAACCGCCCGCGGGAGATGTCGGCTACTCCGCTGAGCGATTGCGGAAAGCCGTAAACTGGATAAACAAACATGCCGATTCACTGCGTATAAAATTTGTCATCGTTTCGGGCGATTTGACCGACAGCGGAGAGCGTTCGGAATACAGGAAAGCTAAAGAGATTTTAGACGCATTGAAAATTCCGTACATCCCAATGATTGGCAACCATGACATGTGGCCTTATACGTTGGCGCATGAAGCTCCCAATCCTTCCGGAGATTCGTTGTTGAATGAAGTGTTTAAAAGTACGTTTGAAAAATTGCAACAAACATTTCCGTCTTGGGACAACGGCACCCGTTTGCATCGTGTGTGGAATCCCGTATCGCAAAATTTCAACTACCTGCAAAACTATTCCTTCCGATATAACAAGCAGACCTTTATTATGAGCGATTGGGGAACGCGCATTCCTGCAAAAGATGAATTGCGTGGCGTGGGACCTTTAGCAGAAACACATCGCTTTAAAGACGGCACGTTTGACTGGATAGATAAGCAATTGGCAGAAAGTGCCGCTGACGAAAACGTGCTCATTTTTTCGCACCATCCGCTCACACCATTCATTCGCAATTGGTTTAGTTTCCCTGACAAAGCATATAAGACTATTGCGCGAATGTTCCTGCCGCATAAAAACAAAGTGGCATATTGGTTTTCGGGGCATTATCATCGCGACAGCCACTCCGGTATCACGGCCAAGGGCAAGCGCATCGGCACTTGTATAGAAACAGGCGCCAATAAAAAATACAAAGACGGACACTTCCGTTTGGTGAAAGTGTGGGAGTAAATCCTGCTCGTTTTTTCCTGCCATCTTACGAAAAGAAAACCCTCATAGATTTTAATTCTATGAGGGTTGTATAAAATGACCTCGTTTTTTGTCCCCGTTCGTAATTATGCCACCAATTCCTCTTTCGCTACTAAGTGTTTTACTTTTTCCCAAGGCTCAGCAACAAAGTGTTCGCGGTTTTTGATTTTTTCAGGGAAACGAACGTGAAACTCAAATTCATCGCGGAAATGGCGAATAGCCGCAGCCACCGGCCAGGCAGCCGCATCACCTAAAGGACAAATCGTGTTTCCTTCAATTTTGCGTTGAATGTCCCACAACAAATCAATATCGTCCATATTGCCGTAGCCGTTTTCAATGCGCCACAGGATTTTTTCCATCCAACCCGTTCCTTCACGACAAGGCGAACATTGTCCGCAACTTTCGTGATGGTAAAAACGAGAAAAATTCCATGTATTTCTCACCACACAAGTCGTGTCATCATACACAATAAATCCGCCCGAACCCATCATAGAGCCTGTCGCAAAACCACCGTCAGAAAGTGATTCGTAAGTCATTAGGCGCGCTTCGCCTTTGGCATTTTTGTAGAACAATTCCGCAGGTAAAATCGGAACAGAAGAACCGCCCGGCACCACCGCTTTCAACGGTCTTGCGCTGTACATTCCACCCAAGTATTCCTCGCTGTTCATAAATTCATCTACCGGCAAACCGAGTTCAATTTCATAAACGCCCGGATTTTTAATGTGTCCTGAAGCGGAAATCAACTTCGTCCCTGTTGATTTTCCGACACCGATTTTCGCATATTCTTCTCCACCGT
>JAEYZB010000077.1 GCA_023428205.1 Bacteroidota bacterium
ACTTTACGGCCACCAAAATCAAGTGGATTTAAGAAAATGTAAAAGACGCCCGTAAGCAAGCCGAAAATGGTGAATTGTATTTCGGAACGGTGGACTCGTGGCTGGTGTATAACCTCACGGGCGGGCAGTTGCACATCACGGATTACAGCAATGCTTCGCGCACGATGTTGTTTAATATCAAAACGAAAAAATGGGACGATAAAATTATAGATGCGTTGAAAATTCCACGTTTGTTATTGCCGGAAGTGGTAGATTCAAGTAAAGTTTATGGACTGACGGAGCGCGCGCTTTTCACTGAAAAGCAAGTGCCGATTGCGGGTATTGCGGGCGACCAACAAGCTGCATTATTCGGACAAGCGTGTTTCAGCGAAGGCATGGCGAAAAACACGTATGGCACAGGCTGTTTTATGTTGATGAACACAGGTGCAAAACCGGTGAAATCTAAACACGGGTTGATTACCACCATTGCGTGGGGCATAAATGGAAAAGTGGAATACGCGCTGGAAGGCAGTGTGTTTATTGCAGGAGCGGCAATTCAGTGGCTACGCGATGGGTTGAAAATTATTGACAAGGCTTCCGATTCGGAATATATGGCGAAATCGGTTCCTGATTCTGATGGAGTGATGGTGATTCCTGCGTTCTCAGGTTTGGGTGCGCCTTATTGGGATATGTATGCGCGTGGTGCTATTTTCGGATTGACGCGCGGCACGCAGAAAGCGCATATTGTTCGCGCTACTTTAGAATCGTTAGCGTATCAAACGCGTGATGTATTGAATGCTATGGAGGCTGATTCGAAATTACCGTTGAAAACTTTGCGCGTGGACGGAGGTGCTTGTGCGAATAGTTTTTTGATGCAGTTTCAAGCGGATATTCTAAACGCTTCGGTGGATAGACCTAAATGCACGGAAACAACGGCTCTCGGAGCTGCTTATTTGGCGGGCTTAGCGGTGGGTTTTTATACTAAAGCAGACTTGTTGAAAAAACGGCAAACGGACGTACTATTTAAACCTAAAATGAAAGAGCCTGAGCGAAAAAAGATGTACGACCATTGGAAAAAAATGGTGCAGAAAATTCGAGACTAATTATTCCTTTTTGGGGTAAGTGGTTTAAAAAAACGAGCAAGATTAGCCCAATAAAAAAGTCCCACGCAATGCGTGGGACTTTTCGTAATAATGGTGGTAAGTTATTTTGCAATAACTAATTTTTCTGTTTGTGTAAATGTGTTTGATTGAAGGGTGATGGTGTAAACTCCTGTCGCCAAATCACTCACATTTACCAAAGAAATCGGGTCAATGATTTTATGATTTTGCGCCTTGCGCCCTAAAGCATCGCTGATTTGAATTTCGGAGAATGGGTGATTGCTCGGAAGTTTTACCGTCACGAAACCGGAAGCAGGATTTGGGAATACGGAAACATCGACTTTTGCGTCTTTTGCTTCGTTAATAGCAGTGTTCGGATTTCCGCCCGTTATATTAATATTATCGATGTATAAAGCATTTCCCCAGCCGGTGGTGTTTTCAAATTTGAGGAGTACGTTTGTTTGGCCTTTCAAATAAGATAATGATAAACTTACGCTATCCCATTCGCTTGCAATCGGCACGAAAGGCGTTTCGGCTTCGTTGGTAGATGTTGCCATTGATTTTCCGCCATTTTTCCAAATGGAATTCCACGTTGTTCCGCAGTTCAAAGAATAGGAAACAGCTAAAGAATCATAGCGTGTTCCTCGCGAAACGTAAGCATATTGAAACGAAAGGCGAGGAGCGGAAATCAGCGAAAAATCAAAATTTTGCATAACGAAAGCGTCTTTCCGTTTTCCCGGAGTGGTAGTGTAAGCACTATTATCAATCCAAATGCAAAGGTCGCTTAATCCATATCCGCCAGCACTTCCTTCTTTCCATTTTACGACATCATTGCTAGGGTTCTGAATAGTCCAGTCGGCAGGAGGGAAGAAGCCACTTTCAAAATCTTCTGAGTACGGTGTGAAAAAACCGGTACTTTGATTACTTACAGAAAATTCGGTTTCGGCAGAATCATTTTGCGAATTGTTGTCAGGTGCGCCATTTACATTTGTGATAGATACCGTAAATTGATGGTTGCCGTTACTGATTCCTGTGATAGCAGGAAGCGTAATGTAAGTATTGTTTAGTGCCGGAATCAAACCGTTCCACGTATATATAGTAGAACTTCCGTCAATTCCGTAGGAAATACTCAATGTATTGATGTCTGTCTGACCAATGTTTTTCACATAAATAATTGGATTCAGTACATCAGTACACAAGGTGCTGTCCGGTTGTAAAAGGTTTGCTATCGCAGCATCTATGTTGTAATAACAGCGAGACAAACCTCCCGTTTTTAGACTTGCTCTGGAAAAACTTGGGCTTGATAAGGTGCCATTGATTACGCCCATCATCCGCGCCTCCTGTCCCAACGTAAACATCCCTTTGCAACCATCATAGGAATAGTCCATGTGGTTCATGAACATATCATTGGTGCTGCAACTTACTTGCGGGTGTGTCGGGCAGCCGAAATATTGGTCACCTTGGTTAGGTGTGTCACTTACTCTATCCGAACCGTTACATGCGCCATTATCATCGCCCCAAATGTGATACAATCCTAACCAGTGTCCTACTTCGTGAGTAAGCGTACCACCTCGGTCGTAGTTTGCCATCAGTATTCCTGTTGTACCAATTGTATTGTAGCGAGCGACAACACCGTCTGTATTGGCAGCACCAAATGGTGGAGGAAACTGAGCATAAGCTAACACTCCTGATGAAGCCATATCTCCACCCGGGCGAACAGTCCATACATTAAAGTATTTGTTTCTGTCCCATATTGTGGATGGTTTCACTTGACTTTCAATTTCGGGTTGGTCCCAGCTTGCTGCGCCTAAATTGTGGCGCAATATTCCCGTAGTTGGATTTCCGCTTGGATCAAATTGCGCTAAACAAAAACGGATTTTGGTGTGTGCCGATAGGGCTTTAAACTCATCGGGTACATTCGCCAATCTTTCCGGACTAAGGGAAAAATCGTTATTCAATGCATCAATTTGTGAAATGATTTGTGCATCGGATATATTTTCGCCTCCAGGTGCTCCTATGGCATCGCCATTATGAACGATGTGAAATACCACAGGAATATAGATTGTATCGCTCAAAGCGCGAGAAGAATTACCATTTTGAGCGAAATTGATTTCATCTCGTTCGCATGCTTCTATAAATTGTAGATACTGTTCATTCGCTTCAGTATTTCCTGCAAGGTATCTGCGAAGAACGTCCATTGAACCGCACCAATTTTCTTGGGCAAATCCTGTTGATAGCAATGCTGAAAAAAGGATGCCGGTTATATTTTTTTTCATGAGCGTTGTGATGTGTTAAGTCTTATTGTTTGATAAATTTCAGTGTTTGAATACTGTTGTCTGTTTTTACTTGTACAGAATAAACACCGTTTGCCCATGAACTGACAGGAATCAAAGTTGAGTGGTTTTTATCCGAATATATAGGGCTTTGTAGTACCATTCTGCCCAATGCATCATGGATAGAGTAGCTGAATTTGACCATTTCTTTAAATTCCAAATCCAATTGTACCTGATTTTGTGCAGGGTTAGGGAATAATGCCACTCGTTCAATATCATTCAAGTTTTCTATTCCTGTTACTTTATCTACAAAGACATTTCCTGTTGCGACACAACCATTTCCATCAGTAACAGTGTATCCGTAGCTTCCGGTCGTCAGTCCTGTAATGGTGCTGCCACTCATTCCATTGTTCCACGAATAGGATAGTGGTGCAGCACCCGTTGCTGTTACCGTAGCGGAGCCATTAGCCTGACTACTTGTTTCCGGTGTAGAAGAAGACGATGCTATGCTGATTCCTCCTAATTGGGCAATTGTAACGGTAGCGGTTCCGCTGCAACCATTGGCGGAAGCAGTTACTGCATAAGTTCCGGCTCCCACTCCACTTAATGTTGCTCCCTGAGCTCCCGTATTCCAACTATAAGTAGCTCCGACAGCGGATGTATTGGCTGTTGCCGAACCATTATTCAGTCCGCAGCTCGCATTGGTAACGTCTGTCGTGACGGCTAGTGTGCTACCACCTGATGTGATGGTTACAGACCTTGTCACAGAACAGTTTTTAGAATCTCTAACGGTTACGGTGTATGACCCTACTGCCAAATTGCTTGCAGTTTGAGTGTTTGCTCCGTTGCTCCAACTGTAGGTGTAGCCTGGTGTGCCACCGGAAGCATTGGCTGTTGCAGAACCTAAAGAACCACCACAGCCGGCATCTGTTTTAGATGTGGTTGCCGATACAGCCGAAGTCGGCTGTGTGATGGTTGCACTTGCTGTAGTCGAACAACTGTTGGCATCGGTTACCGTAACGGTGTACGACCCTGCTATTTTGTTGGCGATGGAGGCTGATGAGCCTCCGCCTGACCAGCTATAAGTATAGTTTGGTGTTCCTCCTGATGGCGCTACTGAAGCACTGCCTGTAGCCTGCCCGAAGCAGTTTACTGCTGTCGGTGTTACTACTGCTGTCGGTTTTGCATTTACGGTAATATAGGATGTTTTTGTTTCACTGTCATTTCCTACTCCATTAGTAGCTGTCAGTGTTACGGTATATGTTCCCGGTGTATTGAATGTTATAGTTGGAGACTGTGTTGCGGACGAACTCGGGGTTCCTCCTGCAAAAGTCCAATTCCAACCCGTAGGACTGTTTGTTGATAGATCTGTAAATGTAACAGACGATCCTGCACATACACTGGTATTTGATGCGGAGAAATTGGCTACCGGAGGATTTGTTGCAGGGGCATTATTATAGATATTAATGTTATCCAAATGAGTGTTATTTCCGTATCGGCTGATATTGACAAAAGCAAAACGTACGCTTGATTGGCCAGATAAAGCACTTAGATTAATGGAATCTTTTTTCCACTGCCCTGCTGTAGGTACAAATGCATTACCTCCTGTACCTGTTGCTGTCGCTAAGGCTGTTCCTCCTTTGTACCACAGGTTTGTCCACGTAGCTCCGCAGTTTGTAGAGTATAAAATCTGCAGAGAGTCCGCATGTGTAGCATCATATATTTTATAAGCGTAATCAAATTTTAACCATCCATTAGATACTCCCGAAAAGCTATATGCAGGTGTAATCAACCAGTCTTTCAAGCTAACACCTTCTGCTGCTTGATATTCATAATTATTTACGCGTGCGCAGGAGTTAGAAGTGCCAAAGCCACCCGCATTTGTAGCTGTTCTTCGTCTCCACGTAGTATCTGATTGTGGATTATTAATGGTCCAATTAGTAGGCGGGAAAGTCGCACTTTCGAATCCTTCAATAAGGGGCAAGGTATTTGTTCCTATTACGGTTACGGCTCCGTTTACGGTAGAAGTATTGCTTCCGTTTCCATCCGTAGCGGTAAGTGATGCATTATAAGATCCTGCGGTGTTATACGTTACTGTTACCGTTGTCGTGGATGCAGAGGTCGATGGCGTTCCTCCCGGGAAACTCCAAGAAACAGAAGTTGCTCCGATAGTCGTGTTTGTGTAGGTTACAGATTGTCCTGCACAAATATTATTGGGAGAAACGGTGAATGAAGCCGTTGGTCCATTAGGGGAAACGCATGCCAAGTTATTAGCCGCTACTAACTGCGAACGATATGCATAGCTGGTAAAGGGAGCGCTTAATCCACTGCCATTTAACAGGACATTCATTAGTGCTGATTGTTGAGCTGTAAACATGGCAGGGCAGTTGCTGTAGTCCATAATATTTTCATATTGGTCGCCCGGAGCCGGAGTGCCACAAGAGTTGACTGTCGTGCCGCAAGCTTGGCTCATATTGGCATCGTCAGAATTGGGTGTATCACTAAATCCATCATCTCCGCTTGGATAGGTAGAACTGCATCCGCCAGCATCACCCCAAATATGGTGTAGTCCTAAGTAGTGTCCGGTTTCGTGTGCCAAAGTACTTCCTGCAGACCAAAAGCCTACTTCATATTCCAACACAATTCCATCAATGGAAGTACCAACGGTTCCGTTATACGGTATGTAAGCATATCCACCTGTTCCTCCTCCTTGTGCTGTTCCGCTGTTACACAAATCGGTTACCCAAATGTTTAGATATTTTTGCTGATTCCAAGGATTTACACTTCCTGTAGAGGCGCTTTTCATATCGTTTTCTTCGCCATTATCCTGATCGAAGCAAGATTTACTTGTTATAAAACGGTTGATTCCATTAGTTGCATTGCCATTTGGATCGCGTTGCGCTAAACAAAGTTCTATTTGACAGTCAGTAGCTATGCTTCTAAATGCCGGACGGATATTAGCGGTATCTGCTGTTGTTTTTCTAAAGTAGGTGTTCGCTTCACTAATCATATTAAAAATCATAGCGTTGGTAACAGCATTTTGTTTCGTCTGTGTGTTCAAAACCACATGTACTACTACCGGAATAGAACGTACCGCGCGAGACGGATTATTAGAATGATTTAGAAGTCCGGCTTCTTGTATCATCTGCATATCCAGTGCTTCATTGAGTACGTTTTGCGCAAATGCCGGATTAATAGCCATTTGGCGATCCCGAGCAGGGATAAATCCGCATTGTCTTTGTTGTGAAAATAGTGTAGTGGAAAACGCTAATAAAGCGGTCGCGAGTACAAGAGTTTTTTTCATATTCAAAATGATAGTTTAAAAAAAGCTGTCAATAACTTTTACTGACAGCACTTTAGACGTGGCGAATATGGTAAAAAAAACGAAAAGCAGGTTAGGGGAAACGTTAAAAACGCTATGGCTAAAAATAGTAAAAAACCACTATTTCTTGAAATACAGTGAGTTCAGATCTTCAAATGTCGGTAAATGCTTATAGTGCCATTTATTTACCACCACCCCATTTTTCAATAGAAGCAACCCTGGGTTGGAGCGCATAATGGTTTTCAAAGGCGTTTCATCTGCCGTGTAGAACGGATATGCACATTGGTGTTCGTGGCGAAACGTTTCCGCTTCTTCGCTTGTGAGCGCGTAAAATTTAATTCCTGCCTTGTCGCTTGCTTCCGCTAATTTGTTTAAACTTTCAAAAGCAGAAGTGTGTGTGTTACTCAATTTATAGGCAACAACAATCAAGGAATATCCCTCGTAGTGCAATAAATCATCAGTAATTTCTTCTTTGTCTTCATTGAAAATGAAAAGATTCGTGATTTTCGCAGGAATACCTGCATCAATAATAATGTCTTTGCGATCTTTGTAGTCCCATTCGTCATAATTCATGGTACTCAACTCGGCTGTCGAAAATTCTTTTTCTTCCTGCGTTTTTTTGTTTTTGTAAATAAACTTAAACTCTTTCACTTCGGGTTTTTCCGCTACTCGAAGTTTTGGAATATTGTTTCCTAAAGCATAGGGACGAAAATCAATTACGGGTTCATTCCACAAGAAATTGTACAAGCAGAAAGCAAGTGTAAGTACGGCAATTCCGCTGGCAATGATTGTGCGTGGCAGTTCCGCAAACCAAGTAGAGATTTTTTTGTAGTTCAATGCCAAATATAAAATGACAACATCCAGAAACACGTCTTTCCAAAATGTTTCCCATGGTTTTAGTTTGATGAAGTCTCCAAAGCAACCGCAGTCCGTCACCTTCATTCCTGTTTCAGAAAAAGGCGCGGTAAAAAGTGTTGATGAAAATTTAATGCCTACCCAAATCATCAATAAACTGCCGATTCCTGTGACCCACGCAAAGTTTCGGTAAAGTGGCTTTTCGACAATACCTACAATTGCAAAACTCAAAATTGCACCGGTGAAAAACGCCCAGAATTTCAGTGATGGTGCGTAACCCGAAATATAGGTGTAACCCGTCAATGCCGTAAAAAACAAGGTCATCAGTAATAGAACGGAAACGGTGAGTTTCGGACGCCACCCAATAATAATGGCAATCCCGGCCCAAATTTCCAACACAATCATAATGACAGAAAATGGTGTAGAAAACGGAGCAAAAACTTCCAGTTTCATCGCTTCAAAATATTCCAACATTTTGTAGCTGGTTCCAAGTGGATCAACGGCTTTCACAAAGCCTGAAAACACAAATAGCGAACCGATAAAATGCTGCACATAATTTATTAAAATGCTTTTCGGTTTCGCAAAGAAAAATCGCAATAGTGATAATATTAATGCGGCAATACCAACGTATAAGAAAATGCTATAAACTGTCATATTATTTTTTGTTTTGTTCTTCTAATTTTATAAGTGCGAAAATCGCATAATTCACAATGTCGGAATAACCGGCATCAATTCCTTCGGAAGCAATGGTGACGCCTTTGTTATCTTCTATCGAACGAATCCGAAGCAACTTCTGCAAAATCAAATCTGTAAAACTGCTGATTCGCATATCTCGCCAAGCCTCGCCATAGTCATGGTTTTTGTTCAACATCAACTCCTTTATACTTGACGCTTCTTTATCGAATAGTGTCAACGCTTCTGCTTCGCTTAGTTCCAGCGATTCGGTATTTTTTATTTTCAGTTGAATTAACCCGATAAGAGCATAATTCACCAATGCAATAAACTCGCTCTCTACACTCTCGCTTACTTTCTGCACTCTGTTTTCTTCAATGGTGCGAATGCGTTGTGCTTTAATGAACAACTGGTCGGTGAGCGATGAAGCCCGCAATACCCGCCACGAAGTACCATAGTCTTTGGTCTTATTGCGAAACAGCTCTCTGCATTTCTGCAAAGCATGGTCGTACTGCTTAATGGTTTTTTCTAATTGCATAAATAATTTGCTAAAGTTAGATATAAGGCTGAAATTGCGCAGCGATTTAATATTTTTTTGAATGACAATCAACTGCCGAGGGAAATTACTTGACCTTTCAAAGCCTATCGTAATGGGCGTTTTGAACGTTACGCCTGACTCTTTTTCTGACGGAGGAAAATACACCGAAACAGAGAAAGCATTAGTGCAAGCCGAAAAAATGCTTCGCGAAGGTGCCACAATTATTGATATTGGAGGAATGAGCTCTCGTCCGAACGCAAAAAATATTTCGTCTGAAGAAGAAATAAATCGTGTGTTGCCGATTGTAGAAAAATTGGCGGCTCGCTTTCCTGAAATTGTCATCTCCATTGATACAATTTATGCTCAAACAGCGGACATTTCATTAAAAAATGGGGCTTCTATTATCAATGACATCAGTGGTGGCGATTTTGATAAAAAAATGTTGGAAGTGGTGGCGAAGCATCGCGCCCCTTTTGTAATAATGCACATGAGAGGAACTCCGGAAATAATGCAGTCGCTTACGGATTATGATAATGTAACGAAAGAAGTGTTTAATGATTTATGCGAAAAACAGGCTCGCTGCATGCTATCCGGTATTACCGATGTCATCATTGATGTCGGCTTTGGTTTTGCTAAAACGACAGAACAGAATTTCCAATTATTAAAACAACTTTCGGTATTCAAAACATTGGATGCTCCAATATTGGCAGGACTTTCCCGAAAATCAATGATTACCAAAACGCTGAATATAAAGGCGGCTGAAGCGCTAAATGGGACATCGGTTTTAAACACCGTAGCCTTACTAAATGGCGCAAACATACTGCGTGTTCACGATGTGAAAGAAGCAGTGGAAGCAGTGCGTTTGACGGAGGAACTTAAAAAGTAAATGGTTGAAAAAAACGAGGTGATGTGCTCATTTTTTTCAACCATTTGTAGCCCCGGGCAGAATCGAACTGCCATCAAAGGAACCGGAATCCTCCATTTTATCCATTAAACTACGGAGCCAATTTTTGTCGTCCCGACAGGAATCGAACCTGTATCAAAAGTTTAGGAAACTTCTATTCTATCCGTTGAACTACGGGGCGAGCGTGCGAATTTATAAAAATAAGCTACACAATCAGGCTTGTGCCTTAGCCGCTTGCCGCGCAGGGAAAAATGAAGCAATTCCCGATATCGCTACAACGGTAATAAGGGTCAATATCAGGTCGCTGATTTTGAGTTTTACCGGATATGCATCCACTACGAAAACGCTGTTTGGGTTGCCGAGTTTTACGAAACCAAAATGCTGCTGTAGTAAACAAACTGCAACAGCGAACATAATGCCAATACTTGCGCCAATCAAAGCGGAGAAAATCCCCTCCAAAAGAAAGATTTGTTGCACGTCATTATTGCTCGAACCCATACTTTTTAGGATATAAATATCATTGCGTTTTTCCAATACAATCATCAGCAGTGAGCCAATGATATTAAATGAAACAATCAGCATAATAAAGGCTAATATCACAAACACCGCCCATCGTTCCATTTTCATCACACGATAGAGTGTTTCTTTTTGTTCGTATTTCGTTTTGATGATAAAATCGTTGCCGATAAATTTCTGTAATATTTCTTTTGTCGCGTCTGCATTCACCCCTTTTTTCAATTTGATTTCATAAGCCGAAAGCAGTGTTTCATCTCCCAGTAATTCTTGCAAAAAATCAATCGAGACGAATACGTATTTATAGTCAAATTCATGTTGAATAGAAAATAATCCTGTTGGAATCACCGCGGAAGTGTAAAACGCATCGTCCGGAGAAATTACCGTGATGTTGTCGCTGCGAGGAACGTTGATACGCAACGGTTCCATTGGGTGTGTAACGCTCAGTCCCAGCGAAGTGCAAATGTTTGCACCGAGTACTGCGTTATAGTGTCCTTGCTCGCGCACCACAAATCGTCCTTCGCGAATTTGTTTGTCCATTCCGGTTACATTTAAATAGGCGCTATCAACGCCCTTTACCATCGCGATGTAATCTTTGTCTGCATATTGCAGGTAAGCATTTTCTTCTAATGTGGCGGAAAGAAACTCGACATCATTTACAGCTATTATTTTTTTTCGCAGAGCCATATCATCGGTAAAAAACTTTCCGCTTGCGGTAGTAATTTGCAGTTCGGGATAAAAAGAGTTGTAAAGCGAAATCACCAAGTTTTCAAAACCGTTGAAAACGCTTAGTACCAACACCAAAGCGAATGCGCCAACACCCATCCCTGCCATTGAAACCCACGTAACGAGATTAATAGCATTCGTGGATTTTTTTACGAAAAGATACCGAAGTGCAATGCGAAGTTTATACATAAGCGTTTGCAAAATAGCAATTTTAGTACTTTGCACAACGTATGTTCATCAAATCCGCAGGAATCGTTTTACACTGTATAAAATATTCAGAGACGAGCGTCATTGCCCGAATTTATACGAGGGCACATGGTTTGCTGTCTTTTATGGTAAATGGTGTGCGTACCGCAAAATCAACAGCTAAAGCGGCTATGTTACAGCCTGGTTCGCTGTTGGAGTTGGATTTTGCGTATCAGGAAAATAAAAATCTGCTGCGGGTAAAGGAGTTTAAGCGTGCTTACGTTTTTCATTCTATTCCATTTGATGTACGTAAGTCGGCCATTGCACTTTTTATGGTGGAGGTGATGAGTAAAGTTTTGCGTGAAAAAGAGGCGAACGAAGAAGAATTTGATTTTCTATTTACACAGTTAGAGCAGTTAGATAAAGCTCCTGACGCGAACCATTTTTATCATTATCAGTTCTTGTTGTATTTCGCGCAGTATTTAGGATTCTTTCCCACAAATAATTTTTCTGAACAGACTCCGCTTTTCGATTTACGTTTAGGGTATTTTGTTTTAGAAACAGAAAAAGATTTTAATGTTTTGAGTCGCGATGAAAGCCGTATGATATATGAATTATTGCGCTCGGAACCATTTACAAAGCCGGAAATAAATTTCCCGCGCGCCACTCGAAATGCCGTACTTCAAAGGCTTTTAGCGTACTATTCATTACATATTGAAACATTCAAAAATGTTCAATCGCATATCGTATTGGAAGCAGTATTTGACTAAATCTTGCTCATTTCGATAAGTGTTATACTGAGCTTGTCGAAGTGCTCAATGCACCGCATTTTTTCGACCCATTTGCAGGAATCACGTAATGGATATTAGCTTACAGGATTTAGAACGACAGAGAAGATTTTGTACTGTGCAATGTCACGTTCGTAGAAAAATTTATCCAATGCTTCGTACATATTTTTTGCACGAAAGTATGAAGTGTGCAATTTGTTATCGCCAATTTTTATCCATTGAATCGTCATGCTGCCTTCGTTTGGATAATGTTCGTTGACGTACTCCAACATTTTTTTGAGTGCATCAATTTTATCTGTTCCGGTAGCAGTATTAAACAAAAATGATTGTTCGTGTTTAGGGTTTACCGTCACCACGTCTAAACGCACAACTTCGCCCTTTTCTTTGAAATTAAAAATCACGTTGCTTTGGTCAATTCCAATTGCAGTCGCAATTTGATTTTGCAAATTCGCTATCTCAATGTTTGTGTCGTTCGTTGTCATAATGCAAAAGTAGTTTTTCTTAGGTACTCTATTCTCCAAAATATTCCACGTAAATATTTTCTGTTTCCTGCAATTTCACGCAATGTAGTTTACATTCTGTGATGTGTGGCGCGAGCCATTTCCATATTTGTTTCGCTACATTTTCTGTTGAAGGCAAAATGCCTTTCAATTCGGGAACATCCATATTGAAATTCAAATGGTCTAATTTCTCCACAACTTCGCGTTTCATCAGCAAACTCAGGTGATGGGCATTCATCACAAAACCTGTATCCGCATTCGGTTCGCCTTTCACCGTTACAAACAACTCAAAATTATGTCCATGGAAATTTCGGTTGGCGCATTTTCCGAAAATTTCTTTGTTCTTCGATTCGCTCCAATGCTCGTTATATAGACAATGCGCGCCATTAAATCGCTCTCTGCGTGTCAGGTAAACCATGGTGTAAAAATAGAAAAAGTCGGAAGTCGGAAGTCAAAAGTCGTAAGTAATTACAACGCGTTATAGTAATTTAAGGACGAGATTATCAATTCTTCTTCTACTGCTACATTAATTTTGAAGTTGCCGATGCCATTGAGCAGTGTAAAATTGAGTGTGTCGGTGTTTTTCTTGTCGTGTGCCACAAATTCAAGAATCTGAGCCGTTTTTTCAGCTTTCGGTAAGTTGAAATTTGATAAAATGAACTCGGAAATCTCCTGTAAATCTGCTGCTGAGAGCAACTGTTTCTGATGTGAAATATAGCTTTCGCAAATCATTCCCAATGCCACAGCTTCTCCGTGTAGAAGTGGCGCATCAGTATCTAATAAAACACTTTCAATAGCGTGTCCGATAGTATGCCCAAAATTCAAGGCTTTGCGAATATTTTTTTCGTAAGGGTCTTGTTCTACAAAATGCTGTTTAATCGCTACCGCTTTTTTAATCGTTTCAAACCATGTCAAACTCCCTAAGCCAAACTCTGAATCGCTGATAAATTGAAATCCTTCGGCATCGGCAATTAGATAATGTTTAATGATTTCGGCAAACCCGCTTTTCAGTTCGCGCTCCGGCAACGAGTGCAGGAACTCGGGGCAAATCCACGTTTCATGATTGAAATCAATCGTTCCAATTAAATTTTTTATTCCGTGAAAATCTACTCCGTTTTTCCCACCAACCGAAGCGTCCACCATTGCCAAAAGCGAAGTCGGAATATGAATGTGCGAAATGC
>JAEYZB010000011.1 GCA_023428205.1 Bacteroidota bacterium
TCAATTCCGCTGTACTCAAACCCGAAGCCAAAATTTGCTTTTTCAAACCGGCAATATCGTTTGCATCAATAGTTGCATAATCTGCTTTCGGAAGCGGGTCTTGCCACAAGAAATCTTCTTTCGGCACTTCCGGTCCGAGATAAGTAGATTTAGGTCCCATATCGCGATGGGTAAGTTTGAACCACGCATTAGCAAACACTTTGGTAAACTCATTCGGATTGTCGTAAAAACGTTTGGATATTTTCGCATAAATCGGGTCTTCTCGCAACGACAAGTCGGTGGTAAGCATGGTCGGTTTATGTTTTTTGTTTTTATCGAAAGCGTCCGGCACCATTATTTCAGGGTCTTTCGCTACATATTGCCAAGCTCCTGCAGGCGATTTCGTGAGTTCCCATTCATTTTCAAACAACATTTTAAAAAATCCTTGTGCTAAGTATTTCGTTGGCTCCGGTGTCCACGTTACTTCCAAACCCGAAGTAATCGCGTCCGTTCCTTTGCCCGATTTGTGTGTAGATTTCCAACCCAACCCTTGTTGTTCGATATCGGCAGCCGCAGGTTCTTTACCCACTTTACTTGCATCGCCATTGCCATGTGTTTTACCAAATGTATGTCCGCCTGCAATCAAGGCTACTGTTTCTTCATCGTTCATTCCCATTCTGGCGAATGTTTCCCGAATCAAAAGCGCAGCCGATTTCGGATCGTGATTTTTTTCAGGACCTTCAGGGTTTACATAAATCAAGCCCATTTGTGCTGCAGAAAGAGCCGTCCCTGCCAACTCTTCAGGACTTCTGTGCTTTTCGACCCAAGCTTTTTCTGCTCCCCAATCTACGTTTTCAGGTTCCCAAGTGTCTACACGACCTCCTGCAAAGCCGATTGTCGGAAAGCCCATATCCTCGAGTGCTACATTTCCTGCGAGAATCATCAAATCCGCCCAGGAAATTTTTTGTCCGTATTTCAATTTTACAGGTTCGAGCAACCTGCGCGCTTTATCCAAACTTGCATTATCCGGCCAAGAGTCTAACGGAGAAAAACGCTGCTGCCCTCTGTGTGCGCCACCGCGTCCATCAATAGTTCGGTAAGTTCCCGCACTGTGCCACGCCATACGAATGAACAATCCTCCGTAGTGCCCAAAATCTGCAGGCCACCAGTCTTGCGATGTGTGCAATACCTTGCGAAGATCTTCTTTCAATGCCGCATAATCTAAACTGTTGAATTCTTTTTTGTAATCAAAGTTCGGGTCAAGCGGATTAGATAAATTCGAGTTGGCGCGAAGCGGACTCAAATCCAACGCGTTGGGCCACCAATCTTTATTAGATGTTGCTCCACCGTGTTCTGCATGTTTTTTCGATTTGCTTCCAAATCCGAAAGGACAACTTTCTCCTTCGCTGTTGGATTCTGCGTTTCGATTGCACCCCGTAATAGTGGCCAGCAACCCTATCGCTATAAATACTTTCTTCATAGTGTGTATTTTAAAATGAATAATAAGTACGATATATATGTTGTATATAAAATAGACATTATTGATGAATATATCGAAATATCTAAGGTTATAATTATCGCCTTGTCTTCCGTTCAAACGCCTCCTTAAATTCTTTCAGTTTTTGTTTAGTATGAGCCGGGAAGTCGCCATTCTGCATCCATTGGTAATAAGTTGGTTCTTCACGGAAAACCTGCTCAACCGATTTGCCTTTATGCTTGCCAAAATTGAAAGTCGGCTGCCCGTTTTGATGCACAAAACGTTTTCCGCTGTCAATGATAATTTCTTTGTTGGAAAGTTCGTGCAAGACACGCATGTCGTTTTTCAAATCGTCATATCGTTGCAATTGTCCCTGCAAAACTTCATAAGTGGCGCGAATATCCGCTTCTGCACTATGTGCCTTTTCAATCGTTATGCCACAATAAAACTTATACGCTGCCGCTAAATCGCGTTTTTCGTATAACACATAAATTTTGAAAACATCAATCAGATTTCTACTTTCAATATCAAGTGCAATTCCGGCACGCATAAATTCTTCGAGTAAAACCGGAATATCAAAATGATTAGAATTGAAACCTGCAAAATCGCAAGGGTTCAGAAAGTCAAACAGCTGTTGCGCTACGTCCTTGAATTTCGGGGAAGTGATCACATCTTCATCATAAATTCCGTGTATGAGTGACGCTTCGAGCGGAATCGGAATCGTAGGATTGATTCGCATAGTCAGCACATCTTCCGTGCCGTCCAAATTTACGCGAATAATGCCTATTTCCACAATGCGGTCTTTCGCCACGTCTACGCCTGTTGTTTCCAAGTCAAAAAACGCCAATGGACGTTTCAAGTTCAATTTAAAGCCGAATAAGTCTGATTGTGCCACGCTCATTTCTTTTCGTCAAACGTAAGATTTAATTTGGAAATAAAGCGAGCCGTTTATCAACGAACGAAGAAATAACAGAATGAGTGAATTATGGAATGGTAGAATAAAACGAGCAAATCCCCCATTCTATTATTCTCTTGTTCTTTCATTCAAAATTTGTTTACGTTTGGTCACAAATCAAAAATGTATGAGCAATCCACTTTTAATAACAACAAGTACACATTTAGAAGGTTACAAAATCACCAAACAATTAGGATTAGTGCGGGGAATTACGGTGCGTTCGCGAAATTTCGTAAGTGGTTTTTTCGGAAATATAATGAGTGCTTTTGGCGGAAGAAATTCCGTTTTTACAAACCTGTGTGAAACGGCTCGTGAAGAAGCCTTACAACTCCTCATAGAACATGCAGATGAAAAAGGCGCCAACGCAATTATCAATGTTCGTTATG
>JAEYZB010000083.1 GCA_023428205.1 Bacteroidota bacterium
AATTTCCATTTTCAGCTTCTCGAAAAACTTATTTTTTTCGCCATACGATTTGAATGTTCGCGTCAATGCGCGTCTGAAACCGGCAACGTGTGTTCCTCCTTCGATAGTGTTGATGTTATTTACATACGAAAACACGTTTTCAGAATAGGACGTATTGTATTGCAAGGCCACGTCTACCGTAATGTTGTCTTTTGCTCCTTCGACAAAAATAGGTTCAGGAATCAGTGGTTCGCGTGTGCTATCCAAATATTTCACAAACTCAATCAATCCGCCATTAGAGTAAAATTCTTCCGAACGAAACTCTCCATTTTCATTTTTGTCGCGTTCGTCAGTAAGCGTGATTCGAATGCCTTTATTCAAATACGCCAATTCGCGTAAACGCGAAGCCAGCGTATCATAATTGTAAACGGAAGCCTGAAAAATCGTGTTGTCCGGTAAAAAAGTTACAATCGTTCCACGATAGTCAGATGCGCCAACTTCTTTCACAGAATACAAAGGTTTGCCTTCCGAATATTCTTGTGTGTAGTGTTTTCCACCACGATGAACGTCCACTTGCATATGGATAGAAAGTGCATTTACGCAGGAAACCCCCACACCATGCAAACCTCCCGAAACTTTATAAGAATCTTTATCGAATTTCCCTCCTGCGTGTAATACGGTCATTACGACCTCCAATGCCGAACGGCCTTCTTTTTCGTGCATATCTACCGGAATACCACGCCCATCGTCTTTTACGCGAATGGCATTGTTTTCCAAAATATTTACGTAAATGTTTTTACAATGACCGGCCAATGCCTCATCGATTGAGTTATCGGTAACCTCATAAACCAAGTGGTGAAGCCCTTTTACTCCGATGTCGCCAATGTACATCGCAGGGCGTTTGCGCACGGCTTCCAAGCCTTCTAATACCTGTATGGAACTTGCGGAATAATCTTTCGGTTGTTTAGGTTCAAGTGCTGCGTTTTCTTCTGCCATTTTATTTATATTTAGTTTGTCGTTACTCAACGTAAAATTGAGCCTACAAAGCTAATAAAATAGCGCAGAAAATACGGGTAGAGTTTGGCGTGTGGATAAGATGTTTATTGATTTTTGTGAGGGTAGTAAAGGATTATTTTTTTCGCATTCTCCGTTCAGTTAAAGGACCGACTATTTTGATGTATAGGCGCGGGAAGAGACGTTTGATAAACCACACAATTTTAGCATCTTTTGGTAGAACAATATAAAAGCTTCCGCAATCCACTTTTTTCAGAGCCTGTTTCGCTACCCAGGCGGCATCAATTTTCGCCTCGGTGAGCAAATTGTGTGCAGATTGAAGGCTTTCTCCTACGCCTATAATATTTTGGTGCAGATTGCTTTTGAAAAAAGTAGGCATCACCAACGCAAAACGTAAGCTTTTCGTTGAATATTCTGCTTGTAGGGTTTCGGTTAAAGAGGCTACTGCCGCCTTGGAAACATTGTACGCACTCATCAATGGCGCAGATGCGAAAGCGGCAGCAGACGCCACATTGACAATTAAACCCGATTGTTGTTTGAGCAAGACAGGAATAAAGGCTTTGCAACTGTGTAAAACGCCTTTGAAATTAATATCTAAAACTTTATTGAAATCAGCCAACGCAAACAATTCAAACTCCCCGCCCGCAGCAATTCCTGCACAGTTTATCACAATATCTACTCCTCCAAATTGCGCTGTAAATTCATCGGCCACACGTTGCAAGTCTTCGGGTTGGGTAACATCTATCTGATATAAAAAAAACTTGCCCGGAAAATTGCTCCACGAAGCAACTGCTTCTGCAAGATGGGTCGGGTTGATGTCGGCAATGCCAACGGTCCAGCCTTCTGCCAAAAGCAGCGAAGCACAAGCTTTTCCAAAGCCTGAGGCTCCGCCTGTAATGACGGCTCTTTTTTGCGGATATTCTTGAAACATCAACCTCGGTGGATTTTATTGTTTTACAATGCGAGAAATGTACACGCCATTTTTGTTTTTCAATACGGCAATATATATTCCCGTATTCCAGTTTTGGGAATTAATGTTAGTCGTTGATTTCATATTTTCTTCTCCAAAAACTTGTTTGCCCGTGATGTCAAAAACGGTTAGTTCGGTTGGCAATTCATCCGCAAAATGAATCGTTAAAGCATTGTTGAATGGATTCGGAAAGATAGTTGCGGAAAAATCATTGACGTTGTTTATAGAGGATGATTGTTGTCCTTTTTTATGGCGTTTAAAGAAGTTCCAAATTTCAGTTGTGGCATCAAAGTCGCGATTTGTATTGGCTTGAGGAAGATCAATCAATCCATTCGGCCAAGTGTGACCGCCATTGGTAATTTTGTAAAAATAGACCTCTGAATTTTCGGCACATTCGCGATAGCGAATAAGTTCAGCCGTTGAGTTGTCTGTTGTGTTTGTGTTCGGCACATTAATGGTGTCGGAAATAGTTCCACAGTTATTGATGTCGCGCCAATAAGCTACTGTAGCTTCCACTCCTAAAACACCCGTAAAGCCGTTATAATTTACTACTAGGTCTGCCGTGCCGTGAATGTTCATTACCGGCATTTTGTGCGTAATGGCACAATTTAGTTGCGAGCTTAGGCTTAGTGTTCCGGTAACCGAAGCAACGGCCGCAATTTTCTCACTCAGTTGGCACGCCAGCGTATAAGACATAAATCCACCATTGCTCATTCCACAACTAAATACTGCGTTAGAATCAATACTATACGAAGTGCGGATTCTATCTATCAGTTGGCTCAAAAAATTCACATCGTCCACAGGGCTGTTTCCAAACGAATTCCACGCGTTGTCGATGCCATTCGGGTACACGACAAAGAAATGCTCTGCATCGGCAGTTGTGTTCATCTTAGTGTATTGCATTTGTTGTGCAGCATTTGACGTGTATCCATGCAAATTCAACACAAGCGGATAGGCTGTTGACGCGTTATATCCTTGAGGAATGTGTAAAATATAGTTGCGGTAAACTCCGTTCACGACAAATGAATCGGTAATGTTTTGTGCATAAGCAAATATGGAAAATAAAATTGCGGTTAGTGTAAAAACGTGTTTCATTATTTTGAAATTTATCAGCTAATGTAGCACAACTTTTTAGTGAAACAGAAATTATTTTTCCGACTTTCGCCAATGAAGATAAAGCTATGAGTGAAAAACGATGGACAGTTAGAAAGGCGGATAAAGAAGTGGTGGAGCGTTTACAGCAGTCACTAAAAATACATCCTGCATTTTGCCAAATGTTAGTGTCTCGCGGCATTAGTACGTTTGATGAGGCGAAACACTTTTTTCGCCCGTCATTAAACGATTTACACGACCCGTTTTTGATGCGCGACATGGATAAAGCGGTGGCGCGGATTGAAACGGCTATTAAAAATAACGAACGCATTTTGATTTTTGGCGATTACGATGTGGATGGCACTACTTCCGTAGCGACTCTTGCTCTTTTTTTTCAACCCTTTTATCCGAATATTGAACTTTACATTCCGAATCGCTACACAGAAGGGTATGGGATTTCTAATGCGGGAATTGATTTTGCCGAAGAACAAAATTGTTCGTTGATTATTGCGCTGGATTGTGG
>JAEYZB010000060.1 GCA_023428205.1 Bacteroidota bacterium
CAGAGAGATAGTGTGCCTGCTGAAATAATCATTCCTCCTTCACAAAGTGGGGCGCTTCTTACGCAAGCTAAAAATGTGGAGCGGGCATTGGTTTGGGGAGTGGAAGTATCGGCAATTGGAACGGGTAAAATATTCGGTATACCGCTGAACTTTTTGATTGGCTATACGTATATGGATCCGAGAAATTTGGATTACAAGAAAAATATAAGCGAGCCTCAACAAAAATATTTAATGTTTCGGGTAAAACATGCCGGAAAGGCCGATATTCAAGTAGAACCGAAAAGTGTAATTGTGGGTGTAACGGCAACGCTTACAAGCCAAATAATGAATCTTGGCGATTATCGAAAACTGAATCCGATTCGCAAATGGTATGAAAATCATAGAAGCGCGAACTTTATATTTGATGCGCGTTTGGGCTATAATTGGAAAGATAAAATTACCGCTACGGCAATCGTAAAAAACATACTTAATTCGGAATATACTCAGCGCCCAGGCTATGTAGAGCCTCCGAGAAACTATACATTGCTGCTTACCTATTCCTTTTAAGGTGGGTGGAAAAAACGAGCAGGAATGAAGCGAAAAATGAATATCTAAAAACTAAAAGGGAAGAATGGATTCAATTCATTCTTCCCTTTTTAGTAAAGTAAATGGGTCAAAAAAACGAGCACGTTTTAGTGTCTCACGTTCGGTTGTTCTTCTTTCAGTTTGTCGTATGCCTTTATGATTTCTTTTACCAAACGGTGGCGTACCACGTCTGATTCGGTGAGTTTAATCATGGAGATGCCATTTACGTTACTCAAAATTTTAATGGCAGTTCCTAAACCGGATTCTTGTGTGCGCGGCAAATCTATTTGAGTTGGGTCGCCTGTGATGATACATTTTGAGTTTGGACCGATACGAGTCAGAAACATTTTGAGTTGTGAGTTGGTAGCGTTTTGCGCTTCGTCTAATAAGATGAATGAATGCTCCAGTGTGCGACCTCGCATAAATGCAAGAGGGGCAACTTCTATCACTCTGTTTTGCATAAAGTATTGCAGCTTTTCAGCAGGAATCATATCGTCCAGCGCATCGTAAAGCGGACGTAAATAAGGGTCGATTTTTTCTTTTAAATCACCGGGGAGGAATCCTAAATTTTCACCGGCTTCTACAGCAGGGCGCGTGAGGATGATTTTTTTTACTAATTTTTCTTTTAGTGCACGGACAGCCAATGCTACGGCTGTATAGGTTTTTCCTGTGCCTGCAGGTCCTGTAGCGAAAAGAATGTCATTTTTGTCGGACTCTTCCACCATCAGGCGCTGGTTATCCGTACGGGCTCGAACGATGTGTCCGTTATTCCCATATACCAAGATGTTATTCAGTACCGGAGTTTCTGTAACAATCGGACCTTCACTTAAAACGATTTTATCAATATCATCTTCTGTAAGCTTTCCGTATCGTTCGATGTGTTGCACCATTTGCCCTGTCTTTTGCTTAAAGGCCTCCAATTCTGCCTCACTGCCTTCGGCTTTCACTGAATTGCCTCTGGAAACCATACGAAGAGCCGGGAATATTTTTTTTAAGTAGTTGAACTTTGCGTTGTTCACGCCAAAGAAGTGGAGAGGGTCTATGCCGTCTATTTCAATAGTCAATTCTTTCAATGGTGTATAATTTAAGTAAATGCAAATTATACAATTCATTGCGTTCACGATACCTTGTGGCGAATATTTAATCAACAATTTGTCCACCAACTATGTCTGTGATAACGCTCACAACTGATTTTAGCGGAAGCGGATATTATTTAGCTGCGCTGAAAGGCGTAGTGCTAAGTGCGTTTCCTGATACGCAGTTGGTAGAGGTTTCGCAGAATATCAGACCGCGTGAATTTCGAGAAGCGGCATTTACCATACAAAAAGCGTTTAAGTATTTTCCTGAAAAAACAATTCATATTGTTCACGTTCACGCGGCTGATTCGGGAGGGAGATTATTGATTGCCGAATTCCGCAATCATCTTTTTTTAGTGTTTGACAATGGCACAGCTCCGCTGATTTTTGAGTATGAGGCGGTGAATTACTATGAAGTAGAAACCGCAAAAGAACATGGAAGTTTATTTTTACAAACGATAGCAGGTGCGCTGCGTTCAATTAAGGAAAACACGTACAAAAGCAGACCGACAAAACCGCATAAAGATTTGCGAAGGCTAAATCCAACAGGCACTTCCGGTAACATCAGAGGCAGTATTTTGTTCATTGATAAGTTTGGGAATGCGATTACGAATATTCATTACGATTTGTGGTCGACAATGATAAAGAGTGATTTTGTGATTGATGTCAGCAGAGAGAAAATAGAAAAATTGTCGCGCTACTATACGGATATTCCTTTGGGCGAAATAGGGGCATTTTTTAATGCAGAAAATTTATTGGAGATAACGATAGGGAATGGAAATGCGGCACAGCTTTTAGCCCTTCGGGTAGATGGTGCGGTAATGGTTATGGAGAAATAAGTTCCTCGTTTGTTTTCACTTTCCCGATAAGAGAAACCGTTTTTAGTTGATTCATTCCTTCAGGTGCTACGGGGCGCTCCACCACATAGGCATTTACTGATACACATTCTTTTAATTCAGGGTTGTAATTCTCCCAAATCTGCCAATAGTCTTTGAGCCTTGATGAAACATTTTTACCCTTTTCAAAATCTCGAATCAGGTTGTGCTCCAACCAGCCATAGCTTTCCCACCGGAAATTATTTTGCTTTCCTATTTTGTGAATGTCCAGTTTAGTTCCATCACTCAATTTTGCATCAAAGTGAACTATTTTGAGCGTGTCGGAAATCAAAACAGCATACTTCGGATAGGCGGAAAATGGGTAGCTGTCAATAGAGAGCATGCCGCATAAAAAATTGACGGACATAATTATTATTCCAAATGTAAACGCAATTTTGGAGTAGCCTTTAACGATTGCGGGTTTCAAGTTTTTAGGAGTGAACCATTTGCCGAAATCAAGATACGCGATGTAAAAAACTTGCAAGTGTCCACGAAACGGAATGTACATAAAATAGCCGACAATGTTGTGCATTAGCAAGCCTCCCGTGACGGCTATCCACCTATAGCTCGGTTTCAAAATAAAAAAGATATAGCCCAACTCGAACAGAATCGCGCTAAGCCCTCCAATATGTAAGAGAAGAGGATATTTGTCAATTCTGATATCGGGAACTTTGTCATAATTTTGGGCCCATTCTAATTGCACTTGATTAATCATGGAGTCTCCCAATGCCCAATCAAAGCCGCTATCCCAAAGTTTATAGAAACCCGCCCAGAAATAAATAATGCCAAAAGTGAGCCAGACAAAGCGAACAGGAAAGGTGTAGTCAGCGCTTTTCACTATGGCTTTTTTGCTCAATTTTGAATCAATCGAAAAGACATCGTAGCATCGGCTGAATGTAAAGAACCAGCTAATCCATATAATGAGCTGTTCGTGCCATAGCTTTCCAAAAAAATTGGGTGTGGCAATGATGTAAAATACGCAAATGGCATTTAGCAACAAGAACCATCTTGTTTTGTAACCGATGGCAATGAACAAGCAACACGCGATACCGATTACGGCAAAATAACCATATAAAGTTGGGTTCACAGGGATTATGTCAATTAGCCAGCCGATATAAGGTAATGGTGTCTTTTCGGGTAAAGATACGGTGGGGCGTGCCGAGAAGTATTTCCCAAAATAAATGAGAATAAGATAACTGAAAAAAAGTATCCTTAAAATCGCTAAGTTATGTGGCAAGGATGGTGTGAGCAGGTAGTTTTTCAGGTATTTTATAATTCTTTCAAAGTGCACAGAAGTAATTATTATTGACTGAAGGATAAGATGCGCCAAAAAGCCTCGTCCAATAAGCACTTGGAGCGATTCGTGTAAGGAAGGATAAACACAGGTTTTTGATAAAAAATAAAGAACAAGGTAGAAGGCTAATGCCACTAATGCGATTGTGCTTTCGTGTTTGATAAAAGAGCTGTATCCTTTGTGATTATTATATGAGAAAATCAGTTTTCTTCGTTTATATAAATGATATAAAAGGTAAAGCAATGAGGCAAAGAAAGAGATAGTAAGTCCTTTTATTCCGACTATAAAGGTGTAGGCCCAAAAGTGATATTTGGGAAACCAAAGTTTAAACTCGCTATAATGTGCATCGAAATAAAATAAAATGGTGTTATAGAGATAATCTGAAGATTCATTGAAAAGACACACTAAAAGGTAGAAAAAATACAGGAGGTTAAATACAATAAAAATTCTTCTTGTCTTAAAAACAGAGAAGGTTTTTTCTGCAAGTGTATCTATGGTTTTATTTGAAATCATGACATTATTTCATTCTGTATTTTTCAATTAGTTCCACTAGTATTTCTTTGTTCTTTAAAATCAGTTCGTTTTTTCGGATGCTTTCGGATGCGTTTTTACCTAATTCGCGCACCAAATTATCCGATTGGCAAACGCGAAGCATTTCTTCTGCCATTGCAAGATAATCATATTCATCAATCAAAAATCCATTTTTCCCGGATTGAATTATTTCGGTAATCCCTGCGTGGCGAGTGGCTACAACCGGCAGTCCACATGCCATTGCTTCGCGAATAGAAACAGGCGTTCCTTCTTTGTCTCCGTTGATAGGTGTTGTTAAGGAGTGTTGCACGAATATCCTTGCGTTCCTCATTTCTTCTGCTACCTCGGTTGGCGATAAAATGCCAAGAAAATCCACTTTGTCGTGAATGTTTAACGATCGTACTAATATATGGCAAGCTTCAAATAATTCGCCTCCGCCATCTT
>JAEYZB010000082.1 GCA_023428205.1 Bacteroidota bacterium
ATGTCAAAGAGAATTGATTCCCTATGCTAGAATTATTCGTGGTTAGCTGAAAATCGGAGTAACGAACTTCGTTCAGCGAAACAAGAGCAACCCCTTTTGAGGATAGAATCTTCAAGCCACTTTTTTCCGCAGCGGAGAGGCGTGCAATGGTTGTTTTCACGGAATCGCGATTGAGTGAGCCGCGGTGTGCTAAAAAATGGATGTCTGAAACAGCAATGTGGTTGAAGTCCATCCCGCTTTCTTTGGCGGGTTTATATTTTACGTTGTATGAAAACCGACCTTCATCCAACGAAACATCTTGCCAGGTAATCAGCCAGTCTTTAGGTAGAAAATGAAACCGAGCGGTGTCTTCTGATTTGGACGCAGTGTCTAATTTTGTAAAGGAGACAGATGGTTTTTCAACGGAAAGGGAACGAACGGCAATGTGTTTTTTTGCAAAATCTATTTCTTTTAATTTCAATTCCAGTTCAGGAACGGAAACATAAATATTCTGATTTTTCTTATTGTCCTGAAACGAGAAATCAATATTCTCCAATTCAATTTCATCTAACTCTGTTGCCCAATCAAAAGGCTTAGATTGGGTGGTGTCCTGCTCGTTTTTTTTGCCCTTTTTGCTGAAAAGCGAAGCGAGATTTAAGGAGCCGTCTTTGGCTAAGACCAAGTTTACTTTTGCATTTTCTAAACGAACGGCATCTATTTTTAGTTGCTTTTTCGCGAAGCTCCAAGTGTCAAAATCGATGTTTAGTGCTTTGACGTAAATCAGGGTGTCGCCTTTTTTATCGCCTAAATAAAAATCGTTCAAGCTCAAATCTTGCAACATATTCCAGTCAAATGAACCGATGCGGACATCTGCATCTGTCTTGGAACTCACAAAGGCCAACACTTTTTGTAATACATAATTCTGCACTCTCGCGGTGCGAATGGCAAGTGAAATGCCGAAACTCAACAGCGCGAACACCAAGAGGATAAACAGCGATATTTTTAATAGGCGTTGCAAAGCGTTGCAAGATAATCGTCTTTGTGCGGTTTTTGTGAATTTTATAGACATAGAACGCTCGGCTTTGTTTAGTTGGCTATACAAATGCCTATTCTTTAAATTTTTTATGAGTTCAAAAAAAAACGTAGGTTTGGCTGCATTCAACCAAATAAATTTAATTCAACACTTATAGCAATAACTTTACGACATGACAGAAATTGGGGGGAGAGCACTAAGCACTGACGTTTTTCACGCGATAATTTTTGAGAAAAAACCCATTGAAATAAGCTCCGAAACCTTGCGGGAGCTGCAAGCAAATTTTGATTTTCTGAAAAACTTTTCGGCAGATAAAGTGATTTATGGAATCAATACGGGTTTCGGGCCGATGGCACAATTTAAAATTCCGTATTCCGATAGGCTTTCATTGCAATATAACTTGATTCGCAGCCACTCCGGAGGCAGCGGAAAACCGATTGCAGAAATTTATTGTCGCGCAATGTTGCTCGATAGATTGAGTACCTTTTTGCAATGCCGAAGCGGAGTTCATCCGGATTTGATTTTGCTGTTGAAAGACATGCTGAACCGGAACATTGTTCCTGTAATTTATGAACACGGTGGAGTAGGCGCAAGTGGTGATTTGGTGCAGTTGGCGCACATGGCATTAGCCGTAATTGGCGAAGGCGAAGTGTGGTTCAACGGAGAAATTACGGAAGCTAAAGTTGCGTTTGAAAAGGCAGGATTAACGCCATTTGCGATTCGTTTGCGCGAAGGTTTGGCGATGATGAATGGCACTTCGTGTATGACAGGAATCGGTTTGGTGAATGTGCATTATGCACAGCAGCTATTGCGCCTTTCTTGTGTAATTTCGGTTACCATAAATGAAATTTTAGAGGCGTATAACGACCACCTTTCTGAGGCATTGAATGAAGTAAAACGGCATCGCGGACAAAATGAAGTGGCGGCAATGATGCGTGAAATTTTGAAAGAGAGTAAGCTGATGCGAAATCGTCAGGAACACTTGTATAAAGAGGTACAGGAAACGGAATTTAAAGACAAGGTTCAGGAATATTATTCGTTGCGTTGCACTCCGCAAATTTTAGGTCCGATTTACGACACCATTCAAAATGCAGAAGAAGTGTTGTTGAATGAACTGAATGGAGTGAGTGACAATCCGGTGATTGATCACCATCGCGGAAATGTGTTTCATGGCGGGAATTTCCATGGCGATTATGTCGCATTAGAAATGGACAAATTGAAAATCGCGATTACTAAACTTTCCATGCTTGCAGATCGTCAGTTAAATTATTTATTGAACGATAAACTGAATGGAAAACTTCCGCCATTTATCAATACGCTCACAATTGGTTTGAACTTCGGTATTCAAGGATTTCAATACACCGCAACTTCTACGGTGGCAGAAAATCAATCGTTGAGTACGCCTGTGTATGTTCACAGCATTCCGAGCAATAACGACAATCAAGACAT
Source organism: Bacteroidota bacterium (assembly GCA_023428205.1). Taxonomy (GTDB): domain Bacteria; phylum Bacteroidota; class Bacteroidia; order Chitinophagales; family LD1; genus CALAYL01. The sequence goes on from JAEYZB010000082.1 coordinate 2,462, forward strand.
CGTGAGTATGGGTTCAAACGCAGCGTTGCTGTGTGCCCGCGTCATCGAAAATTCATTTGAAGTACTGGCGGTGCAGGGCTATGCGCTCGTGGAGGCCATTGATTATTTGAATAAACAAGATTTGATTTCAGCGGCACCGAAAAAACTATACAGTGGTATTCGTTCACAGGCTCCCAAAATCATGGAAGATCGTCCTGTGTTTACTGCGCTGAGAGGCATTAAACAATTTTTGAGAACAGAAAAAATTTAACCAAACGATGAGAAAATATGCAATAGTTACAGGCGGTTCGCGCGGTATCGGAAAAGCCGTTTCCTTGAAATTGGCGAAAGCAGGCTATCATGTCGTTATCAATTATCGCAGCAATGACGCGGAAGCGAAAAAAACATTAGAGGCGGTGCGTGAAGCGGGTAGCGATGGCGAGCTCTTGCGCTTTGATGTGGCGAACAAAAACGAAATCAATGAGGTGCTGAGCGCATGGATTGAGAATAATAAAGACAAAACAGTAGAAATCTTGGTGAACAATGCGGGCATTCGCAAAGACAATTTGCTGATGACAATGAGCGATGAAGATTGGACTTCGGTGTTGAATACCAACTTGGATTCTTTCTTTTATGTCACCCGATTGATTGTTCCGTTGATGCTTTTTAAACGCTATGGCCGAATCGTAAATGTGGTATCGCTTTCAGGCATAAAAGGCCTTCCGGGGCAAACGAATTATTCCGCATCCAAAGCAGGCGTGATTGGCGCGTCAAAAGCTTTGGCGCAGGAAATCGGACGCAAAGGCATTACTGTAAATTGCGTAGCGCCCGGGTTTATCAAAACGGAAATGACGGAAGGAATTGAAGAAAGCAATTTTCAAAATATCATTCCCCTAAAACGCTTTGGCGAAGCGGACGAAGTAGCTGAAGCGGTTCTATTTCTTGCCTCCAAAGGCGCATCGTATATCACAGGCGAAGTGCTGAGTGTGAATGGAGGACTGCATACTTAAAGGGTTTAAAAAAACGAGCACGTTTCGCTAATCCTGCTCATTTTTTTCGACCATTTTAAAACGTAAATCGCAAATAATTTATCGCTTTGCCTTGTGCTAAAAACTGTTTTTCGTAAAAGGTTTTTACTTCCAGAAAATCAAAATCAAGCGGTGCGGAATAAATATCTTCTTTGTAATAAAGCAAATTCAGCTTCTGTTCTTCAATCACGGAGCGTGTATAGCGAAACAAATCAATGTCGTCTGTTTTCAGTTGAATAATGCCGTTCGGTTTCAGAATCTGTTTATACAAGTCTAAAAAACGAGCATGAGTCAGTCGGTGTTTTTCGTGGCGGTCTTTCGGAAAC
>JAEYZB010000090.1 GCA_023428205.1 Bacteroidota bacterium
GTTTCAAAAAACGCTGGACATATCCGCACTTTCGCTGCACAAAACACTGCAGACTTGCGTAAAATTTGATGCAATAAATGAATGGGGAAGCGTTTTGGCGCTCACCTACATTGCTGCGCAAAAATCATTTCCCGGATATGGCGATATGGCAGATGCAAAAGCAACTTTAGAATCTATCGTTCGCTCATTCGGCTACTACTACGGTACCGATAAAAAAGTACGCGTCAATTCTATTTCGCAATCGCCAACGGTAACTACCGCAGGTTCAGGAATAAAAGGATTTGATACGTTTTTCGGCTTTGCCGATAAAATGTCTCCACTCGGCAACGCGCCTGCCGAAGCCTGTGCAGATTATTGCATCACACTGTTTTCTGATTTGACGAAATACGTAACGATGCAAAACCTCTATCATGATGGCGGATTCTCTAACGTAGGCGTCAGCAATTTGATGATGGAAGCGTTTTCTGTTGCGGCTGAAAACACAGAAAAATAAAACGTGCTCGTTTTTTTCACCCATTTTAATCCTCTTTCAAGAGTAGCTTCAGGTCGTTTATCATTTTCACAACGGCTTCGTCATTGGTGCCGTCATAGAAGCCACGAATGCGACCGCGTTTATCTACCATTATGAAATTCCCGTCATGGATAAATCCACCGGGGGAATTTGGGTCTTCCGCAGCGTGTGCCAAAAAGCTATCCGCTACGGCATAAATTAGTTCTTTTTCCCCTGTCAGGAAATTCCAATTCGCATTTTCTACGCCTAATTTAGCGGCATAGTTATAAAGCTGTTGCACAGAATCGCGCTGCGGATCAATGGAAAAAGAAACAAGTTGAAAATCGGAATTCTGTCCGAATTCTTTATTGGCTTTCAGCAAATTCGCTTTCATTTTCACACAAATAGACGGGCAGTGCGTAAAGAAAAAATCGGCTACCCAAATTTTCCCTTTTAGGGTTTCGCTGTTGAATGGTTGATGGTGATGATTCGTAAATGAAAACTGCGGTGCACGGGCGGAAAGCGTATCATAATACACTTCGCCATTTGCATTTTTCTTTACAATGATTTGCTCGCCAATCACCCGAATCGTTTTTTCGGAACTCGGCTTGCAAGCCGCCAAAACCAACAGCGAAAAACCGGAAAGCACAATGAGAAAACTTTTCATAACGGCAATATTACAAATCCTGCCCATTTTTTTCATCCACCTGAAAATGGCGCGAAAAAACGAGCAAACTATCGTTTCGAATACTCTTTATATCCTTTAACTAAGCGCAAAGCGGTTTGTATGATAATCAATCAATAGTACAGTAAGTGACTACTCACTATTTTTTGCACTAATTGTTTGACAGTTCGCTTTTTATTGCTTCTTTCGCACTACCAGAAACAGAAAAATAATCAAAACCAAAATCAAGCCACAGAAACCAAACTAAAAAACCAAGTATCAAACCAAATAAAGGGGTGTAAGTGATTTATTGCTTACACCCCTTATTCTTTTAGTATGACTTGAACCAACTAAAACGCTACTTTTGTCCCGTGGCAAAAACAATCATCATTCATCACGAAAACGGGTTGAGCAATTATGCCGATGTGTTACACAAACAAACGGCTTTGTTTGAACAAAACCTACTTCACAAAACACAGGGCAAACCCACAGAAAATCATCTCATTTTCTGTGAACACAAACCTGTTTACACGCTTGGCAAACACGGCAAAAAAGAAAACCTATTATTCAATGCAGCACAAGCCGGGGCCGATTTTTTTCAAATAGACCGAGGCGGAGATATTACGTTTCATGGAAACGGACAACTAGTCGTTTATCCCGTATTTGATTTGGACAATTTCGGAATGGGTACGGCAGCATTCGTAAATTTATTGGAAGAAGCCATCATCAATACATTAACACATTTCGGAATCGCTTCTTCCCGTTTGGAAGGCGCGCCCGGCATTTGGGTGACATCAAGTAGTGCCTATTATCCGAAAAAAATTGCGGCCGTGGGTATCAAAGTCAGCCGACATGTGACCATGCACGGCATTTCCATCAATGTTTCTACCGATCTTTCGTGGTTCGCGAAAATTGTTCCCTGTGGCATTGCCGACAAAGGTGTTACGAGTATTTTTGAGCAAACACAAAAACCATTCTCTGTGAATGAGACGGCAGACGTGTTTTTAGAAGAAATAAAAAAACTATTGCCCTAAACGTGCCGGTTTTTTCAACCCATTTGCAAGTGGTGCGAAAAAACGAAGAAGAAATAGCGCAGGGAGTCTATTATTTGGCGGCAACTACACTGATTTCTACATTCACATCTTTTGGCAGCTTTGCGACTTGTACCGTTTCGCGGGCAGGGAAATCCGAAGAAAAATAGGATCCGTAAACTTCATTCACTTTCGCAAAGTCGTTCATATCTTTCAAGAAAATAGTGCTTTTTATCACGTTCGCAAAACCGAGCCCAGCGATTTTTAATATTGCGTCCACATTGTCCAACACTTGCCGCGTTTCGGCTTCGATGTCTTGCGTCACAAGCTCTCCGCTTTTCGGATTAATCGGAATTTGCCCCGACACAAACAGTAAATCGCCCGCCCACACAGCTTGGCTGTACGGACCAATTGGCGCAGGTGCATTTTCAGTGTATACAATTCTCTTTTCCATAGCTTTTTGTTTTACAATAATAGAAATTTTGCATAACAGAATCTGAGAATCATAGAATAAAGCAAGCACCGTCATTCAGTCATTCTATTATTCTTTTATTCAAAATCCTATCTTCGCGAACGATGAGCACAACAACTAGAATTCTATTGGCAGGAAACACTGACCGCACAACTATTTTTCGCGAACGCTTTTTGGCGGCAAATCCGAAATTAGAAATTGAAGTTTCCGATGGCGACAGCGATGAAGACTTTGACGAGTACGATGTTATTTTCGATTTGAATTTTGATGACGACAACTCTAATCTACCGATTTATGCGACTCTAAAAGATAAGCCGGTATTCGTTTCAGCGGCAAAGCAATCACTTTCTGAGGCCGTTTATCAGCACGATGTAAAGGTGAAATGCAAACTCTTTGGCATTAATGCTATTCCTTCATTCGCTAACGACAGCGCGTGGGAAGTAAGCCTCTATCGTAAATTTGAAAACGAAGATTTGCAAAAAATAGCGAAGGAAATAGGTGTATCTTTTTTACCGGTGGAAGACCGTACGGGTCTGGTGAAACCTCGTATCATTTTTATGATAATAAACGAAGCCTGCTACACGCTGCAAGAAGGAACCGCAACCATTGAAGACATTGACCAATCCATGAAACTCGGCACGAATTATCCGTTTGGTCCGTTTGAATGGTGCGATAAAATCGGCATTACCAATGTGTTTGAAACGCTGCTTGCAATATACGAAGACACGAAAGATGAGCGTTACAAAATTTGTCCGCTTTTAAAACACAAATATTTGCGCAACGAAACGTTCTATCGCGTAAAAAAAGAGTCCAAAACTAAACAAGCCGAAGAATGGTAAACTCGAAGAAAAACACGGCTGCAATAGTCCTCATTACTGTTTTTTCGATAACGTTTTTTTCGTGCAAAAAAGGAAGTAGGTTGAAAAAACCGGCAGAAACGACAATCGAAAAGCCAACAGCACTTCTTGTTTTTCAGCCATATCGACACGACTACCGTACGTTTTCATTTCGCTCAAAAATAGACTACAATGATGGCAAAATGGATTTGTCATTTAATGGAAATT
>JAEYZB010000096.1 GCA_023428205.1 Bacteroidota bacterium
CGGGCTTGGAAAAAATTTAAGTGGGCGGGCAAACACAGGAAACGGTGCGTTTGATTTATGCAGGAAATGATATTTTGTATGTTGGTATTCAGTCTCTACACAAAATTTCCAAGTATTCGGGCAAAGAAGGAACTGAACCGCGCGTCAATAAACTTGGTACAGAAACCTGGGCAAACCTTAAAAAGAAAACGAAAAAGCGCATTAAGGAATTGGCGTTTGATTTGATTCAGCTTTATGCAAAACGTAAGTCCAATAAGGGTTTTCCTTTCAGCAAAGATCATTATATGCAAACGGAGTTGGAGGCGAGTTTTATGTACGAAGATACGCCTGACCAAGCGAAAGCGGTGGAAGATGTGAAGCGCGATATGGAAAAAATGTCGCCTATGGATAGGCTTGTTTGTGGCGATGTGGGTTTCGGGAAAACGGAAGTGGCGGTGCGTGCCGCGTTCAAAGCGGTGTTGGACGGAAAGCAAGTAGCAGTGCTTGTTCCGACCTCAATTTTGGCAATGCAGCATTATAAAACATTCAAAGAGCGCTTGAGCGAGTTTTCGGTTTCTGTGGATTATTTGAACCGCTTTAAAAGCGCGAAAGAGAAAAAAGAAACGCTGTTGAAATTGGAAAAAGGCGAAACGAATATTATCATAGGAACGCACGGTTTGGTGGGAAAAGGCGTGAAGTTTAAAGACCTCGGGTTGATGATAATTGACGAGGAACAAAAATTTGGAGTACAGGTAAAAGAAACACTGAAAGAGATGCGCGCTACAGTAGATTCACTTACCCTTACGGCAACGCCAATTCCGCGTACGCTGCAGTTTTCGATGATGGGCGCGCGTGATTTGAGTATCATCAATACGCCACCGCCCAATCGTTTGCCTGTAACTACGGAAGTACATACACTGAACCCCGATATTATCAAGGAAGCAATTGAGTTTGAGGTGTACCGTGGCGGACAGGTTTTTTTTGTTCATAATCGTGTGAAAGATATAGCGGAAGTGAAACTGATGTTGCAAAAAATTGTACCGGATGTGGATATTGCGGTGGCACACGGGCAGTTGGCAGGAGAGGAGTTGGAGGATATTCTTATTCGTTTTATGAATAAAGAGTTTGATGTGTTGCTTTGCACAAACATTATCGAAGCAGGTATTGATATTCCGAATGCGAACACGATAATTGTAAATAACGCACAGCATTTCGGAATGAGTGATTTGCACCAATTGCGCGGTCGTGTGGGCCGTTCCAATAAACAGGCGTTTTGTCATTTGCTTGCACCACCGCAATCTACGCTTACACAAGAAGCTCGCCAACGATTGAAAACATTGGAAGATTTTGCGGAGCTTGGAAGTGGTTTCAATATCGCAATGCGCGATATGGATATTCGCGGTGCAGGGAATTTGTTGGGTGCGGAACAAAGTGGTTTCATCTCAGAAATCGGTTATGATGTGTATCATAAAATTTTGGAAGAAGCCGTGCGCGAACTCAAACAAACGGACTTTAAAGAACTTTACCAAGAAGAGCTTGATCGTACCAACGATTATGTGAAAGACTGTGCGATTGAAACAGATTTGGAAATGCTGATTCCTGATAGCTATGTGAAAAATACGGCTGAAAGAATGATTTTATATAAGCAGTTAAACGATATTGAAAATGACGACCAACTGCAACAATATGAGGAGCAAATTACCGACCGCTTCGGCAAAGTTCCTGAACAAGTGTTTCAATTATTCAACGGAGTGCGTCTGAAATGGATTGCGACCAAACTTGGTATGGAGCAAATCATCATTAAGAACAAACATTTGCGCTGTTACTTTGTGTCAAACCAACAGTCGGCATTTTACTCATCGCCCGTCTTTTCACGAATTATGCAGTATGTACAAACACATAAAAAGGGGATTTATTTTCGCGAAACCGAAAAGTTTTTAGTGTTGAATATTGAAGGAATTACATCTATGTCAAAAGCTACAGAACAGCTAAAAGCGATTGAAGGATTTGTGTTTGAGGAAAAAATGCAAGCAGTTTAAAAGAAAAATTATATTCGCATCAATAAACCAAAACAAATTAAAATGAAAAAAGTTTTTTTCGCTGCCATCTTGTTTACAGCAACACTCTCCGCTTGTAAAAAAGAGGATAATACAAACAACAATAATAACGGAAACGGAAATGGGAATGAAACCCCAATAGTGTTGACTGAACTTCAGAAAAAATTGATTCGATGGAGTCCTTGGCGACTTGATATTAATTGTGGAGAAGATATTTGCGGTTACAGAACATATACATTCTCGGACAATACATTACTTGATGAATATTACAATTTGGGAACATCTCAAACAACAACTTCCGTTTACACGTATGAGTTAGCGATAGACACACTTAGTTTCGGAAACGCAACTTGCAAAGTGAAATTTGTTGACTCAACGCAGCTGACTTTATGCGCTGTAGAGAACGGTGAATTATGCGCGGATTACACGTCTCAGCACTAAAAATCATTCCTCTAAATCCATAAATACCGGTTTTTCGCGGGTGTTGAAGTATTTATCTTCTTTCGTTGCGTCTTTGGTTTTTACAGGCACAGCCTCTTTTTTGAAGATGTTTTTTAGGTTTTCTTTTTCTTTTTTGAAGTCTGATTCAATTTTCTTTTTAGTGTATTGCTTGTCGTATTTTATTAAAGGTTTTGCGATGTTTCCGGAAAGCGAAAGGAAAATATTTGCTCCTTCGTAAGGATCTTCTTCGATGTATTCGCTGTCGTTGTTTTTTCGGAATTTGTTCGCCAAAAGTTTGCGCAAATTGATTTTGATGTGATAATCGATGTCGTTTTGAAATGTATGTGTCCCATTTAGCAACAAATTCAGCGCATTGGATTGAATTTCCATTTGTGGAATTTCTACGCGATTGTTTTTGATTACTAACTGGTTTTTCAAATCTGAAAAATAGATATGGTTCAAATCTTCCATGCGAATAAAAGTGGAGGCTGCGCGCAAGGGTTCAAAGTTTACGAGTTCGCCTTTGATAATATTACAAGTGGCGGTAGCCGTGAGTTTGGGTAGGTTAATGTCTTTATAATTATCAAATACTGCACGATAACTCACTTCGGCATTTATCATTCCCTTCAGGTGTTTTTCGGTGAGAGTTGTTTGCCCGAAATTATCGCTTTGCGCAAAAATTTTGGGCAGGTCCATTTTGTGAACTTGCAAGTTTCCGCTTAAAATCATTTCTTCTTGTTCGCTGAAAAGAATTACGCCCGTGTTTTTAAGTTCGCCCCCCATTGCGCGGCACGAAAAATTGTTCATTTTGATTTCTCCTTGCTCCAACGTTACAGATGATTTTATGTCTTCAAATTTTAATTGTTGATATTGGAATTTATCCACCGAAACTTGCAGGTTGCCGTCCATATTGAATATCTCGCGCAAGTTGAGCGTTTCTCGTTTTTGTTTTTCTTCTTTTTTAAACGCTTTCAGGATTTCATCTAAATTGAAATTTTTCACATCTAATGAACCGTCTAACGAAAGCATAGTGCGATTTTCGCGTTTTATCTTTTCAATGATGTACGCCAAGAAATTATTGATGCTTCCGTTGAATGTAAACTGCGATTTTAGAAAATCTACGGTCAACCCTTTGGCTTCCAAATTGCCGTTCCGATAAGTGAGCAACCCATTTATATTATCGTAATCTACATTACCCGCGTGGAGTAGCACATTACGAAACGTAAACGAACCGCTTCCATTTAAACTTTGAGGCAGGAGTTGTTTTTGCTCGTTCAAATTTCCTGAAAGTTCAAACGCATTAAATTCAATTTCACCTTCGCCTTTTTGGATGTATTTGTCAGAAATGAACGTTTGTAAGGCTTTGAAATTTACAATTCCTTCTGCTTTCAAAACGAACGCAGGTAGGTGATTTAAATTGATTGCCGAAAGGGAAAATGAAATCGGTTTTTCGTCATAGTTTGCCTGGAAATTGGGCAGCGACAATACTTCTTT
>JAEYZB010000142.1 GCA_023428205.1 Bacteroidota bacterium
AATAAAGGCGACATCGGCTACTTCACCGTTTTCCAAACTGTTTATCCGTTTGAAAATGGGGCGTACTCCACCAAAATCGGTGAACTTTCGCAACCGATACGTACCCAATACGGCTACCACATTGTGAAAGTTTTGGGTGAACGCCCTGCACAAGGGGAAATTCATGTAGCACATATTTTGAAAAAAATAGCTGAAAAAGCTACTGAAGAACAAAAGGCGGCAGCAAAAAAATCCATTGATTCCATTTATGATTTGCTCACCAATAAAAAGATTTCGTTTGAAGATGCTGTAACAGCATTTTCTGACGACAGAACATCTAAGGGGAAAGGCGGAGAACTCGCATGGTTTGGTGTAGGGCGCATGATTCCTGAATTTGAAGCAACCTCTTTTGCACTAAAAACAGACGGTGAAATCAGCAAACCCGTGCAAACACTATACGGCTGGCATATTATCAAACGTTTAGAACGCAAAGAAATTCTGCCATTCAGCGAAGCGAAAAGTGATTTTAAAAAGAAAGTAGAACGCGATAGCCGTTCTCAAGTGGCGAAAAGCAAACTGATTGACCGCATCAAAGCAGAAAACAAATTCACAGAAAATACAGTAGGGAAAAAAGCATTTTATGCTGCGGTGGATAGCAACACACTCTCAAAAGCACAATTCAAAACCGACAGTCTGAAACTAAAAGAAACAATCCTGTTTACTTTAGGAGGAACGAACTACACCACTACCGAATTTGCGAATTTTGTAGAGAAAACTGCCAAACGCAGAAGCGACAAAAACAAAGAACAGTTGCTGAATGAATATTATGACAACTTCGTAAACCAAAAAGCAGTAGAATTGGAAGAGTCGCAGTTAGAAACCAAGAAACCGGAGTTTGCGGCTTTGCTAAAAGAATACCGCGATGGTATTTTGTTATTTGAACTGACTGACCGAAAAGTATGGGGTTATGCATTGAAAGACACCGCAGGCTTGGAAAAATTTCACGAAGCGAATAAAAACAAATATCTATGGGAACAACGTGCCGATGTAGAAATTTTCAATTGTTCAAACGAAAAAATTGCTACTCAAGCTCATAAATTAATCAAAAAAGGCAAAGACGCAGGAGATGTACAATTGAAACTGAATGCAAAAAATCCGAATGCAAAAGTCTCTGTCATCAACGGTAAATACGAGAAAGGGCAATATGATGTAGTAGATAATATCAAATGGGAAGTAGGCACAACACCTATTGTAAAACAAAACGACAGCAGCTATCAGTTCATTCGTGTAAAAGCCATTGCTAATCCTGAACCGAAAACATTAAAAGAAGCGAAAGGCTTTGTAGTTTCTGACTATCAGGAATATTTGGAGAAAGCGTGGTTAGAAGAACTAAAAAACAAATATCCGATTGTGGTAAACGAAGCTGTTTTTCAATCATTGGTAAAGAAGAAATAATCTCACCAAAGGGGTAAAAAAACGAGTAGGATTATGACGAATAAAACAATAAATCTCTTTCTGTTCATAGTCCTTGTTACAACAGGTTTAAGCTCTTGCAAAAAATGCGGGCATTGCGAATACACAAATGGTTCTCAAGAACCTTCCTATTGCAATAGCGAAGACCCTAATATTTACAAGACTTATAAAGCGAATTGCGAATACAATCCCAATGGACGTTGGGTAGTTGATTAGTAAGAAATGGCCGTTTTTGGGCTTTTTTAAATGATAAAAATGCTATATACTTGCATCATTATTAAACAAACTAAAAACAAAAAAACATGAAAAAAGTATTCTTCGCAATGGCTACTTTGGTAGTAATGGGCTTAGGCTCTTGTTCTGAGTGTGTAGATTGTAGCAACGTTAGTGGCTACAATGGAAAAGTTTGCAAATCTGACTATGATGATTCAGCGACAGGAGTGTCTTGGTCAACATACAGAGCTGCTTTGGTAGCTTCAGGTTGCAAATAATCAGATACTGATTTAATAAAAAATCCCGTCAAGTTTTGGCGGGATTTTTTATTTGAAATAAACCGTAACTTCGCCTCAGAAAAAAACAAAGCGATGAAGTTCCTTTTAGGCATATTTTCTATTTCTGTGGGCTTGTTATTGGGCGCGTGCCAAACCAATTGTATCAAATGCAGCGGAACAACCGTTTGCGAAGATGATTATAACAATTCCACGACAGGTGTTTCGTGGAGCGACTATAAAGCTGAAAAAATCCAATCAGGTGAATGTACTGAGGACTAATGTTTGACTCTAAACTATATGACAAACTCTCCGCTTATTGCGCCTACAGCGAACGTTGTTCGAGCGATGTAAAAACCAAATGTCGAAAATTGAACATTGAAGCAAGTGAAATTCCTGCATATATTTTGCGTTTGCAAGAAGACGGCTTTTTAGATGAAGTTCGCTACGCAAAAACCTTTATCCGTTCAAAAGTTTCGCGCAAATGGGGCCCGCAAAAAATCCAAACAGCTCTACAAGCAAAGTTTATTCCTGCTGAAATATTCCAGCCTCTTTTATCGGACATAGCACAAGAT
>JAEYZB010000154.1 GCA_023428205.1 Bacteroidota bacterium
ATTCATAAACTCTATTCGTCCGCCCAAACTTACGGTCAGTCCTTTCCAATATACTTCTCCTTGCAAATAAGCTCCTCCCTGATTTCCCGTATGAGTCCCCAACGTGTTATCCTCTACTTGATAATAGGTATTGGTAACTCCTGCCATTATCTGTGCAATGCTTCCAAAATCGTGACGATACTGAAAGTCGTTATAAATCATTTCGAATTTAGGTCTTTTGTCTGTGTATGACAAGCTTTCTTGGTGGAACCAACGATTCAGCAAACGAAAACTGTTATTTTTTTTGTCCCGATAGCTAATAGTCGGGTCTATCACAGTATAGAAATAATTTTCGCTTAACACCACACTCGGGTCGGGATTGTAGGCCTCCGTAGAATCTTTCCAGTAAAACTGAAAAGCACTTTTTCTCCATAAAACAAACCCACTCACCCCAACATTCAATCGGTTATCCAATTTTTTGGGAATCCACAAAAACTTAGCACTGATGCGAGCGCGGTTATCTAACTCCTTCTGTAAATAACTTTTTTGTTCTTGTACGTTCGCTCCCAACTGCCATTGAAAGTCTTTCATTTTTTGGCGATAGTTAAAGGTGAATCCTACGGTATGAGGTTTTTCCAAAAAACTCAATGAGTCCGGAGCCCACCATTTGTAGGAAGCCACAGCCGGATTATCAAACAACTCCATAAACGTTGATGCGCTTACCGAAAACGTATCTTTTGTCATAACTTCTGTACGTACGTTGATCACACCATTGAGTGCCGATGTTCCGTATTGTACCGATGAAGCTCCTTTCATAACCTCTACCTGACTAACGTTTTCGAGTGGAACAAGTTCCCATTTAATTTCGCCACGGTCAGGCGTAATCAATGGAATGTCATCCACTACCATTTGCACCCGACTTCCGCTTCCATAAGCATAACCGCTTCCGCCACGAATAGAAATAGAACCGTCAAGTACCGTAACTCCGGGCACTTTGTTGAGCACATCACGTACGTTGGTAATGTTATTTTGCTCAATTATCTGTGGTTTGAAAACTTCAATGGTTACCGATTCTTTCTGAATTTTTCTTCCCGCTTTGCTTGTTCCGATTACTACGGTATTTAATTCGCGGTCGGTAGAAACCAACACAACATTCTTTTCTACAGTTTGTCCTGCCGAAAGATTGAACGTTACGGAATCGGATTTATAACCCATAAACGAATAAACAATGGTATGTTTTCCTGCCGGAACAGAAAGCGAATATGCGCCCGAATTGTCGCAAACAGTAGCGTTGGTAGTGCCGGCTTCATGCACTACAGCGCTGGGCAATAAAAGCTGAGTCCCTCTTTCTTTAACGATACCTTTTATAGTAGCCTGCTGACCAAAAACAGCTATATTCACAAGCATTAAGCCTATGATAGAAAATGCCTTTTTCATGTATAAAGTTTCAATTAACGTACTGAATTCTTCAGCGAAAGAAATAAAAAAAACGATATCACACAGAAACACTTATTCTTAGAGGGTGTTTAAGATGTGTGTTTTATACTACAAGCTGTTAAACTCTTTAAAGCATGTATATTGGTTCTCAAAAACAAAACAATTTGTTTTTATTTGAGGGGAAAAATAGAGCATTTCGGAATAAATGAAAAATAATACAACCATAAGAGCAGTTTTGATGACGTTGTTTTCTGTCATTACCATGTTCGTATTTTCGCAGACAGGAGAACCGAAAGTCGTGCAGTTTTCCGGTTTTGTAATGACATCGGATTCCTTGCAGGGCATATCGTTCACGCACATCACCATTCGCAATCGCGGGCGGGTGGCTACTGCAAATGCAGATGGCTATTTTTCGTTTGCGGCACAGGCGGGAGACACTCTTTTCTTTACGTGTATCGGTTTCAAACCGGCTCTTTATATTTTGCCGAAAGTGCTGGAAAAAGACAACTATTCCGTAATTCAACTGATGTCGCGGACGGAATATTATTTGAAAGGAACCGTGATTTATCCTTGGGGCGATAGAGATGGTTTCAAGCGAGCGTTTCGTGAGTTGCGGGTGCCGAAAGATGATTTGCAGCGCGCGGAAGAAAACATGGATCCGCAAATGCTGATGGCTTTAGCGCAGCAGCTGCAGCCGAGCGGGGGCGAGGCGAGTTCTGCAGCTTTGCGCCAAGCGTCTTATCAAAAATCATATTGGGGGCAAATGCCTGCCAATAATTTGCTGAATCCCTTTGCGTGGTACGAATTGTATCGTGCGGCTAAAAAAGGCGATTTGAAAATTCAGCAGAAGTCGGATTTGCCGCCCCTGAAAGACGAATAGGATAATTGTCAATGATTAATTGATAATGGTTAATGCGGAGGAGGGTTGAGCGTAGTCGAAACCAAATGGATAAAAAAAACGAGCACATTCTTTACGAACTTTATAAACTGTATGAACTTGGAATTTGAAGAATATTTGCGCTCAACGCGCTTCATGGATTTTGATAAAAAAGCGGTGCAGGAATATACCCTGAAAAAAACAGCAGGATTGGCGACCGATAAAGAAAAAGCCGTTGCGCTTTACTATGCTGTGCGTGATGACGTTAAATATTCGCCATGGGGTTTGGTGATGAGTCCCGATGCCATTTCGGCTTCGCTTACCTTGGAAAAAGGATTCGGATATTGCATTGAAAAATCTTTGCTTTTGGCGGCTTGTACACGTTTTCTCGGCAT